>JAUVXT010000005.1 GCA_030603465.1 Deltaproteobacteria bacterium | reverse complement strand
TAGGAGACCTGAGAGAAGGCGGTAAGGTCTTTTACGACAAGGATCTGGTGAAGATCACAGAGATTCCAGGCGCCAAGCAGTACCCCATACCGGCAACCACGTCAGCCATCAAGACCATCGGCAATAAGATCGTGGCCAACATGGTTATTCTGGGAGCCCTCGTCGAAGGCACAGGCGTACTGGACCAGGATGTTGTAAAGCAATGCATAAGGGAAAACGTTCCCAAGGGGACGGAAGACCTGAACCTCAAGGCTTTCGACGCAGGAAGAAAGCTTTACAAAGAAGTAGCATGATCCGCGAAGGTGCAATATGAGCAAAAAAATTCTTATAACAGAAAATATAGTGGGGCCGGGGATCGACGGCCTGAAAGAGAAATACGATGTCACGCAGGATAAGGATCTCTGGCAAAAAAGCGATGAGCTTTTGAACATAGCCGGGGATTATGATGCCATCATCGTACGAAATCAGACGAAGGTTACGGAAGATCTACTGAAAGCCGCATCCAGGTGTGTTGTCGTGGGAAGGGCCGGTGTGGGCATCGATAATATCGATGTGAAGGCTGCTTCTGATCAAGGGATAGTCGTGGCCTTCACACCCGAGGAAAATTCCATATCTGTTGCCGAGCAGGTGTTGGGCATGATGCTCTGCCTGGCAAAGAAGTTTCCCGGCGCCAACGCCAGTGTAAAGAGTGGAAGCTGGGATCGCATGGCCTTTTTAGGCGTGGAACTTTTCGGAAAAACGCTTGGAGTAATCGGACTGGGAAAGATTGGCGCCAGGGCCGCCCTGCGTGCCAGGGCATTCGGCATGCGCATCATCGGCTATGACCCGTACCTGACGAAGAACAACTTCACCGTTACGGAAACGGGCGCCGAGCTCTGCGATCTCGATACACTCCTGAGAGAGAGTGATTTTATCACCATTCACCTGCCCCTGACCGATGAAACACGCCAGATGATAAATGAAGAGACGCTGGCTAAGATGAAGCCTACCGCCTATATCATCAACACGTCCCGCGGTCCGATTGTGAAGGAAGAAGCGCTCTACGAGGCGCTATCAAAAGGCACAATTGCAGGGGCTGCCCTCGATGTAAGAGAAGAGGAACCACCGAAGGAGAGTCCATTAAACACACTGGACAACATCCTTCTCACACCCCATGTGGCCGCCTTCACACAGGAGGCCCAGGACAAGGTGGTAGAGTCATTGGCAGATGACGTGGACAGGGTACTTTCCGGTGGTCCCGCACTCAGGGTCGCCAATTTTCCAAGCCCCAGGAAATAACTTAGCTCATAAAAATCCCCTGACAGGTCTACTGCCAGGGGATTTTTTGTGCAAAATCGTAACTGCTCAACCCAGTTCATAGAGACACATCCGGAACGATTTTTTTCATTCTTCCTTTATGCCTTACACTAACCCTCCCCCAACCCCTCCGGAAAGATACGTGGGAAATCGAGCTTACGTTAATGACATTGAGTTGCAATTTGAAAAATTGAGGTAGGTAGGTAGGTAGAAAATGGTGTGGGTGAGGTCAATGCAACATTGACCTCACCCCGTTTAATTACTCGGCTTCCGCCATGTTTTTATAAAGTTGATATCTATCCTTCATATCCTGCTCGGCCTTATCAAAGAGTTTGTCGGCGTTTTCAGGGAAAATCCTCGTCAGACTTGAATAACGAACCTCTCCCATGAGGAATTCTTTGAACTCTCCCTTGGGCTCCTTGGAATCGAGTATAAAGGGATTCTTTCCCTCCGCTTTCAACAGCGGGTTGTACCGGTAGAGAGGCCAATAACCCATCTCCACTGCCCTCTTCGCTTCTTCCTGGCTCAAACTCATGTTTATCCCATGATTGATGCAGGGCGAATAGGCAATGATAAGGGACGGTCCCGGATAACTTTCCGCCTCAACGAGGGCCTTCATGAACTGGTTCTTATTGGCCCCCATCGCGACAGATGCCACATATACATACCCGTAGGATGCCTGCATCAGGCCGAGGTCCTTCTTTCTCGTCTCTTTTCCACTGGCTGCAAACTTGGCAACGGCCCCGGTGGGTGTGGACTTGGATGCCTGACCTCCCGTATTGGAATAGACCTCCGTATCCATGACAAGGATATTTACATCATGGTTCATTGCAAGAACATGATCGAGACCGCCGTAGCCGATATCATAGGCCCAGCCGTCTCCACCGAATATCCAGATCGACTTCTTGGTAAGGTATTCGCTCTTATCCAGGATATCGGACAATTGAGGTATGATTTCTGCCTCAGGATTATCTATCGCTTCCTCAATCAGTTCTACAATCTCCGCGCCAAACTCTTTCGACTTGGCCGCGTCATTCATATTTTCAAGCCATCCTTTAAAGGCGTCCTCGAGCTCCTTTGAAACACCGGCTTCCAGGGCCTGGCGGATAAGATCGGCCAGTTTTTCCCGTGTCTGTGTAATGGACAGCTCCATTCCGAAACCGTACTCGGCATTATCCTCGAAGAGAGAATTGGCCCAGGCCGGTCCATGGCCATTTTCATTCATCGTATAGGGACAGCTTGGCGCCGATCCTCCATAAATGGATGAACAACCCGTTGCGTTGGCAATCATCATTCGATCGCCATAAAGTTGTCTAATAACCTTAACATAAGGTGTTTCACCAAACCCGGGGCAGGCGCCTGAAAACTCGAAGAGGGGCTGACTGAACTGACTCCCCTTCACCGTAGTGAGAGGCATCAGATCATCCAGCACAGGAAGTTTTGTCGAAAATACATGATTGGGTACCTCAATCTCCGTCTGCGTTTTCAGGGGTTTCATAATAAGCGCCTTTTCCTTGGCGGGGCAGACTTGAGCACAGTTTCCGCATCCAGTACAGTCGAGCGTGCTTACCTGAATCCTGTATT
Source organism: Deltaproteobacteria bacterium (assembly GCA_030603465.1). Lineage (GTDB taxonomy): Bacteria > Desulfobacterota > Syntrophia > Syntrophales > UBA2210 > JAFGPZ01. Next base: position 24,376 of record JAUVXT010000005.1, on the reverse strand, counting down.
TCAGACCCTTCAGTTCTTTACCTGTGGCATCCAGCGTCACAAAGCCCTTGGGAGCATCCTTCAGGTCTTCCTCGCTTGCCAGAACCGGCCTTATCGCGGCATGGGGGCAGACGAATGAACACTGGTTACACTGGATACAATTCTCCGGCTGCCATTCGGGAACATTAATGGCGACCCCCCTCTTCTCATACTTAGTGGTCCCCGTGGGGAAGATGCCGTCGGGGGTCATGGAGCTGACAGGCAATGTATCTCCCTGCTGTGCAAGTATCGGCCTCATCACATTCTTAACAAAATCAGGCTCGTCTTTGGTAATGTATGCCTCCTGCCCCGCGGTTTCCCATGCCTTGGGAACTGCTATCTTCTCGAGGGCGCCAACCGCCTTATCGACGGCATCATAATTCATCTGTACGATCTTCTTCCCCTTCTTTCCGTAGGTCTTTTTAATCGCATCCTTCATATACTTAAAGGCATCCTTCGGAGGGATAACATCGGCAATCTGGAAGAAGGCGGCCTGCATGATCATGTTGATACGGGCACCCAGTCCCAGTTCGGCGCCGATTTTAACGGCGTCGATGTTGTAAAAATTCAGTTTCTTCCGGGCTATAATCCTCTTTACACGATCGGGAAGCCTGGTCTCCATGTCTTTGAGGCTCCAGGGAGAGTTGAGGAGAAAGTTCCCTTCAGTCTTTATCCCCTCCAGGATTTCATATTGATCCATAAAGGCAGGATTATGGCAGGCAATAAAGTCTGACGTTTTCAAAAGGTAGGGAGATTGAATTTTATGGGGAGAGAACCTCAGATGAGACATGGTGATTCCTCCCGATTTCTTGGCATCATAGGCAAAATAGGCCTGGGCATACATATCGGTATTTTCACCGATTATCTTGATGGCATTTTTGTTTGCCCCGACAGTGCCATCGGCGCCTAGTCCCCAGAACTTGCACCTTACAGTCCCCTTGGGTGAAGGATCTATCTCCTCGCCCAATGGAAGCGAATGAAATGTCACGTCATCGGTAATACCGACAGTAAAGTGATTCTTGGGCGCCCTTGAGCGCAGGTTGTCGTATACGGCCTTTACCATGGTGGGGGTAAAGTCTTTGCTTCCCAAGCCGTATCGCCCACCGACGATAACGGGGACATCACCCTTTTCCTGGAAGGCCGTGCAGACATCCTGATAGAGCGGCTCGCCCACAGCGCCCGGCGCCTTCGTCCTGTCGAGTACGGCAATACTTTCCGCCGTGGCAGGCATTGCCCTGAAAAAGTGCTCTATCGAGAAGGGATTATAGAGGCGTACCTTAATGAGTCCCACCCGTTCCCCTTTTTCGTTCAGGTAATTGATCGTCTCTTCGATGGTATCGCAACCGGATGCCATGGCAATAACAACCCGGTCAGCCTCCGGATCGCCCACATAATCAAAAAGATTATAGTGGCGTCCTGTAAGGGCCCCAACCTTGTCCATCTCCTCCTGCACTATATTGGGCAGCGCATCGTAAAATGAATTCGCGGCCTCCCGCCCCTGGAAATATATGTCAGGATTCTGTGCCGTTCCCCTCATCTGGGGATACTCGGGATTCATGGCCCTGCTTTTAAACATTTTGATAGCATCCCAATCCACCAGCCTGGCCATATCCTCATAGTCTATCAGTTCTATCTTCTGGACTTCCTGCGATGTTCTGAATCCATCAAAGAAATGGACAAAGGGCAGACTGCCGCGAATACTCGACAGATGAGCGACCAGCGCCAGATCCATAACCTCCTGGACCGATGCCGATGCCAGCAATGCAAATCCCGTCTGTTTGACTGCGTTGATGTCCGAGTGGTCTCCAAAAATCGAAAGTGCGTGTGCCGCAAGAGCCCGCGCTGAAACATGAAAGACCGACGGCATCACCTCGCCGGAGATTTTGTACATGTTTGGAATCATGAGGAGAAGCCCCTGAGAAGCGGTAAAGGTAGTGGCCAGGGATCCGGCAGACAAAGTGCCATGAATGGCGCCGGCGGCTCCCGCCTCTGACTGCATTTCCACAACCTTCAAGACCTGTCCAAAGATATTTTTTCGTTTATGGGCGGCCCATTCGTCGACATATTCACCCATATTGCTCGACGGCGTGATGGGATAAATCGCAGCGATATCACTCAAGGCATAGGCAACATGAGCGGCTGCTTCGTTTCCTTCTATCGTTTCCTTTACACTCATTTTATTCTTCCTTTCTTATAACAATTTGTTATGTATTCCGTCGTTTCTCAGTCATCCCCAACCCTTAACCCAATCCTTTCTACGCGCGAGCCAACCCATAGATCCAGAATCTCTTATTTTTTGATGAAAGATTAAGAAAATGACTGGTTGCACAGGGTTGATCAGGAAAAACGCGGCTATGACTTCTCAATGCTAACGAAAAGATAAAAAAATTGGCTCCCCAGCGCGGACTCGAACCACGGACCCGATGGTTAACAGCCATCTGCTCTACCAGCTGAGCTACTGGGGAGTATAATTCACTTATTTTACCCTCTTCAATGGCAATCTGTACAATCAATTTCATCAATATACGGCGCTGTGATCACCCCCCCTTCCATGCCACATCAGTTCCGCCATTAAAAAAGTATTAAAATGCTTAGATTAAAAAGAAACTTAAACCCTGTTTTTGTAATATATTTGTTCTTTTATGTCAAGATATATCTTCGATAACTTTATGGCCGACATCTCGAAAAATTATATTCCCCGGCGAAACTCAATCGCCTTTGCCATGGTCATCTTATCCACATATTTGAGATCGCCGCCCACCGGAATGCCGAGACCTATCCTGGTAACTCTGATGTCTTTATCCCTGAGGAGTTTCATAATCAACAACGCCGTCGATTCACCCTGAACGCTTGGATTGGTTGCCAGAAAGACCTCTTTTACCGTGTTTTCAGATATCCGTTCCATCAGTTCCGTAAGTCTCAAACTGCCCGGACCGATGCCGTCAGCAGGCGAAAGCACTCCATGAAGGACATGATATGTGCCGCTGTAACTTCCACTCTCCTCTATCGCTATCAGAGAATCGGGGTTTTCCACCACACATATAATACCATTTTCACGCGCGGGATCACTGCATATTTCACACAAAGCATCTTCCGTCAGGTTGAAACAGGTGGAACAAAACCGGATTTTCTTTTTCACTTCGATGATACTCTCCGCAAGCCTTTTTGCGTTTTCCTCTGGCGATTTAAGTATAAACTGGGCCAGTCTCGTGGCTGTCTTCTCACCGATCCCGGGAAATCTGTTCAATTCTCTGATAAGACGTCTTATTGGCGGGGCATAACCTGTCATAAATTAGAGACCTCTAAGCCATACCGGGGATGTTGATGCCGCCCGTTATTTTTGACATCTCTTCCGCGGCCATCTCTTGAGATTTCCTTACGCCTTCATTCACCGCCGCCACGACCAGATCTTGCAACATTTCAATATCTTCGGGATCAACCACTTCCTTTTCAATTTTCAACGATACCAGTTCATGTTTTCCGTTAACCACAGCGGTTATCATGCCGCCGCCCGCTGTCGCCTCCACCGTTCTGCCTGCAAGCTCCTCCTGGACGCGCATCATTTTTTCCTGCATCTGTTGGGCCTGTTTCATTAATTTTCCAAAATTTTGTGACAATTTCTTTACCTCCTCAATTTTTAGTCCTGATTCTTTACTATAACATCGACTACCTCAGGATCTTCAAATATATCCATAACCTTCTGTACAAGCGGATCTTTTAATGCCTCGCTTTTTATATCGTCAATCGTCTTTCCGGAATCAGATTGGGAATTTTTATGATTGGCGAGCGTCTTGATCTCCACAGTCACATCTTCCCGTAAAAATTCGCTCGCTATCCGCGTCAATTGATCCATCTTCGACTTTTCCCTGATGTTCTCCAGGAATACATAGTCTTTCGGAAATCTTATCTTCAGATGTCTATCTTCATATTCCTCGAACTCTCCCTCTCTCAGCATCGACCATAAAGGATAGCTCTTCTTCTTTACCAGCTTCTTAAAACCTTTCCACAGATCGGCGCCCGGCTCCCCTCCATTATCTTCAGAAACCCTTTCATCCGCGGAATGATCGACCGGCTCCGGCTCAACGCCCTCCGCAACACCATCCGGCCTTTTTTCGCCATCGGATGCCGGTCTTTTCCCGCTCTCTGATGCCGGCCTTCCCTCAAGACCCTCACTTCCACCCTCCGGTGCCAGTCTTTTCTCAAGACCCTCCATCCTCGCGATCATCTCATCGACGGGTATCATCGGTTCAAGATACGCCATTCTCACCAGGACATATTCCAGATTCAACCGCGCGTCCATACTCTTTCTCAAGTCATCTTCCTCGGCCATAAGGATATCGAGGAGCCGTTGAATGGTTTCTCTCGACGCTTCATCCGCCTGTTTTTTAAGCTCCCCTATCTCGTCCTCTGAAAGATCTTCCCGGATTTTATCGCTCCCCGTTATCTTCACGGCAAGCAGATTCATCATATGATTCAACAACATCTGATAAAATTGTTTTATATCCACGCCCGAGTAATATGCCTCTTCGACAATCTTCAGACAGACATCGGCCTTCCTTTCAATGACCGCCCTGGAAACATCGTAGATCAATTTTCTCTCTCTGATCCCCAGCAGTTCCTCTATATCACTGTCCTTGATTTCACTGCCCGTATAAGATATCACCTGGTCGAATATGCTCTGGGCATCCCTCAGGCTCCCTTCACCCCCCTGCGCGATCCAGGAAAGTCCCGCATCGCTTATCGCGATACCCTCTTTTTCGGCTATCTCTTTCAGGCTATCCGCGATTTGCCCCACCGATATTCTCCTGAAATCAAAATGCTGACACCTGGAAAGTATTGTGGCGGGAACCTTGAATATCTCTGTCGTGGCAAATATAAATATTACGTGAGATGGAGGTTCTTCGAGGGTCTTCAAGAGGGCGTTAAAGGCCTCTTTTGTCAACATGTGGACTTCATCAATAATGTAGATCTTATACTTTGAAGAGGCGGGTGAGAATTTGACGTTTTCCCGCAATACCCTTATTTCATCTATCCCCCGGTTGGATGCCCCGTCTATTTCTCGAACATCCAGGGATATCCCTTCCGTGATCTCCCTGCAGTTTGCGCACTTGTTGCATGGGGTCTCCCTCGGTCCGCCTTCACAATTGATCGCCTTTGCCATTATGCGGGCCACCGAAGTTTTGCCCACCCCTCTCGGTCCGCTGAAGATGTAAGCGTGGGCAATACGATCGAGTCTTATGGCGTTACTGAGAGTCTTTACGACATGATTCTGCCCCACAACATCCGCGAAGACCTGCGGTCTGCATTTCCGGGCAAGGACAAGGTAATTCATCCGATACTCCTGTAAGGCAATTGAAGCTCCCCGCAACAAGTTGCGGGGAATCTCCGACTGTTAAGCTCATCTGCCATCGAAAAACCACATTTTTCAGAGCCCTCTTTGCGCATCAACAACAATCCACTGAATTAGAATCCATATTTGAAAACAGGAAAGCGCTGTTACTGCCGGGCATCGAGAGTGGCTTCTAAAAAGATTAAAACACTGATAGCCGGGCGACCCGTAGCAAACGTCGAAATTGCTACCGCTGCTTCCTTCCGGATCTGACGGGGTTTACAACCCTTCGTTCCACGGGGCCCGACTATCATTCCGGTAAATGGCGGAGAGAGGGGGATTCGAACCCCCGGTACACCTTTGTGGGCATACACACGATTTCCAGTCGTGCTCCTTAAGCCAACTCGGACATCTCTCCCCAATTATAATTAAAATAACTTTTCGTTCTTACTTTTTGATGGCGGAGAGGGTGGGATTCGAACCCACGTGAGAGCTTTTGACCCTCAAGTCGATTTCGAGTCGACCCCGTTACGGCCACTTCGGTACCTCTCCTTATATGCAAGGTGTTCTTACCCTCTTTTCACGAAAATATCTACTTAAAATTTCGCCACATTCGTCACCCAGTACCCCGCCTATCACCTCGGCAGAATGGTTAAGCCTCCCGTCTTCAAGTATATTGTACAGGGAAACCACGGCGCCATTCTTCGGATCGGGAGCGCCGAAAACAACCCTCGGTATCCTAGCCTGAATAATAGCCCCTGCGCACATTACGCATGGTTCTATCGTAACATACAACGTCGTTTCACAAAGGCGATAATTCCCGATCCGTTCCGCCGCCTTCCGAATAGCCAGAATCTCCGCGTGGGCGGAAGGGTCATTCCCTGAGATGGGCGCGTTGTGCGCTCGTGCCAGTATTTTTTCGCCCATCGTTATTACGGCGCCGACGGGAATTTCATCCTCTTCGTATGCCAGTCGGGCCTCTTCAAGCGCAACTTCGATAAAATATTCATCGGTATTCATGTCCGGATCATGACCTCCATGCAGAAAAGGGAACAGGCTATTTTTCCGTATCTTCATCATTGTATTTACGATTATCATATATGCACGAAGTACGTCAAAATCAACTGCTTCAAGATTCCATTGTTGACAATATCGTGCAGGTACCTTTTGAAAATCCGGGGAATCATACTGATTTCCACAATCCAGGGCGCTGTCATGGTCAATCGAATATGAACTCTACAAAAAAGTAACCTGTCCCCTTTTCTACCTTATACTATTACCTTATATTATTCTCTTGACATATAGACGCCTCAACTTTTATAATCCCGGTCACAGTTTGATCACCCACTCTTATTCAGACATTTTCGCGCAGAAATATACTTTTGTGAAATTCTTTTAGAAGTATTAAGATAATGCATTCTTAACTTTCTATAAGGGAGATTCGTGGAAGAATTGCTTTAAAAACCGCCCTTTACGGAGAAAGGCGGTTTTTTGCGTTTTAGACATTATTCGGTTTTCGCCTGGCTGGAAATTATTTTAAGGAACATAAAAAAGAAAAACTCAAGTCAAAAACAAAAAGGGGGGTGTCATGGCTAAAACAACTAATCTTAGAAGTGAATTGGCAAGTTATTTCAAGAAGAAAAGGGGAGCCATCAGAAAACGCTGGATCGAGACCATGCAGGCCAGGGATCTGCTGATGGGGATGAATGTCGAGGAAGTGGAACAAGAGGGAGAAACTATTTTCAATACGTATATAAAATGTCTCGAGACCGGAGACTTTACCGAAGCCGAGAGCTATGCCAGAAATTATTCTGAACGGGCAATCCAAAGCGGGATAGGGAGTCAGCAAATAATAATGGACATGCTTGTTCTGGAGGGAGTTCTCAACCGACTAACATTTGATGAATACGGGAAGAACCCGGAAAAGTGGCACCAGGCATTGGAAATCTGGAAAGAGGCTTCCGACACTATGTTTGGTTATGTGCCCAAAGCTTTTGTGGAAGCAAGAGAAAAAATTTCCAAGCAGCAACAGGACGCGCTGCTGGAGCTTTCCACACCGGTGGTAAAGGTCTGGGATAAGGTGTTGAGCATCCCGCTGATAGGCGTCATGGATAGTGAAAGGACACAACTGGTGATGGAAACGCTCCTGCAGAAGATAGTGGACACTCAATCAAGAATGGTTATTCTGGATATTTCAGGTATACCGGGCATAGATACCCTGGTAGCCAATCACCTGATCAGGACCGTGACCGCCGCCAGGCTCCTCGGAGCAGAGTGTATCGTCACAGGTGTCAGTTCCAATATAGCCCAGACTCTGGTTCATCTTGGGATCGACCTGTCAGGTATAACTACGCGCCCGTCAATGTCTGATGGGCTGGCAATGGCGTTTGATGTTCTAAATTTAAAGGTAGTATCGGAATAACACGAGCTCGTCTGACAGGGAGGAATAAACATGGCAGAAGTAACAATGATGAAAATAGGTTCCGTTCTTATCGTCCCGATTCAGGTGGAGCTCCATAACCATGCCGCCATTCATGTGCAGGAAGATATTATACAAAACATAGAAGAAACGGGGGTCCGCGGGCTGCTGATAGAGGTGTCGAGACTGCAGGTGGTGGATAGCTTTCTGGGACGACTTATTGGTGATATAGCGTCTATGGCCAGGGTAATGGGTTGCCAGACCGTGGTAGCGGGACTCCAGCCGGCAGTAGCCATAACCCTGATGGAACTCGGGCTGCACCTCGAAGACATTCATACCACATTGAATACCGAGATGGGACTGGAACTTCTGGGACGGCTTATTGGCGATAAAGTGAGTAGGTTTGAAACAGAAAACAACTCTGAAGAGGAAGGGGGATAGCAGAATGAAACCTGAATCAATACCCTCCGTTGAAATTGTCTCTTCAGAAGGAATAGTAGTCGCCAGGCAGAAGGTCAGGGAACTGGCCGTCAATATGGGCTTCAGCGCTGTTGATCAGACACGCATCGCTACCGCCGTCTCGGAACTGGCCAGAAACATTCTCGTCTTTGCCGGCAAGGGTAAGGTTGCCATCTTTGCCTTACAGGGAGACCGAAAGGGAATACAGATTGTGTGTGAAGATGACGGTCCCGGTATAGCTGACATTGAACTGGCCATGGCCGATGGTTACAGCACGGTTAAATCACTGGGATTAGGGCTGCCCGGGGCCCGGAGATTAATGGACGAATTTCAGCTTGAATCCGAGCCCGGTAACGGAACCAGGGTTACCGTTACCAAGTGGCTGTAGTGTCATGTCAACAAAATTCTGTCATTTCAAAGAAATCTTCACGACTGAGAAATCTTAGATTTCTCCCTGCGGTCGAAATGACAGAATAACGATCGAAATGATATTTCTTAATTGACACGATAATAGGTGGTTATATGGAATTTCGGAATCACGGAGTGATTTTATACAATGACAGCAGAAACGGAAACCATTCTATCTATTCGTAGCGACACCGACGTCATTCTTGCCAGAGCCAGAGGTAAAAAACTGGCCCGTGGTCTCGGCATGGAAAAGGCGCGGGTGGCGGATGTGGTTACAGCTATATCCGAGCTGGCTTCAAATCTGGTAAAACACGGGGTAACGGAAGGTAAGATTATTATCCGTGAGATAAACAGGGAGAACGGCAAAGGTTTGGAGGTAATAAGCTCTGACCTGGGTCCGGGCATTGCCGATACCGACCAGGCCATGGCCGACGGTTACTCCACCGCCGGTTCTCTGGGTATCGGGCTGCCCGCGGTAAACAGGCTGATGGATGAATTCGAAATCAGGTCTAATACAGCTGATGGAACACTTATCACCACCCGTAAATGGGTAAGGCCTGAATTGCCATATGCGTTATTGCCGGAGATTGAGTTGAGCGTATTTTCGCGACCCCTTCCCGGACAAAGGTATAACGGGGACGCCTATTTTATCAAACGATATGAAGATAAAGTTGTCTTCGCCGTTATAGACGGACTGGGACATGGCCATGCTGCCCATGAGGCGTCACAGGCTGCTGTTGATTGTCTGGAGAACTGCTATCGAAGACCTTTTGCGGAGATATTCAAGCTATGCCACAAGCGGCTCAATAAAACTCGCGGCGCTGCCATGAGCCTGTGCCGCATCAACCTCAGGGACAGAGTAATGACCCATGCCGGTATAGGTAATGTGGACACACGTGTTTACTCGTCAGAAACGGCCCCGAGGCCGTTCTGCATCAACGGAACCCTTGGCGTAGCCATGCGAACGGTAAAGGTTGAAGATTACCCTCTCTCTGAAGACTTCATAGTTATTATGTTTTCCGACGGCATCTCAGGGCGTTTTTCATCCGACGGCCTTCGGGGTTTTCTGAATTTAAAACCGCAGAGGCTGGCCAAACGAATAATGGATAATCACGCCAGGGATAATGACGATGCTACTGTCATCGCGGGCAGGTTAAACTTATGATGGACGATGAACTCATCCGACAATACAAAGAGATAATCTCCACATACATTGAAAAGGGAGACGAGCGTTCTCTGTATGAGATCTCAGGGCTTGCCAGAGCGTGTCTCGCCCGGGGTCTGGGGCCTGAGGTTTTAGTGGAGTTTCATTCGTCTACTCTCTACGGACTTATGGAGGGAAGAGACTTCGAGGTTCGTGAATTAGTGACAAGGGCAAACCAGGTGCTGCTGGAGGCGATGATGACCTATGGCCTGATTTACCAGGAGCTTCTTGAACGGAAAAGCGGTGAGTATAAATCATTAGAAGTCTATACCAAAAAGATAGAAAAGCAGGCGGAACAACTAAAGGCACTGTATACCGAGCTGGAAATAGCAAATTCAGGCACAATCGCCCTCTACAAAGAACTGGACGAAAAGAACAAGCAGTTACTGGAGCTGGACCGCCTCAAATCACAGTTCCTTGCCAATATGAGCCATGAGCTGAGGACACCGCTTAATTCCATTATCGGTTTTACCGGTATAATTCTCCAGGGTCTTACCGGGAAAATAACAGATGAACAGAAAAAACAATTAGAGATGGTTTATGACAGCGGCAAACACCTGCTGACTTTAATCAACGATATTCTCGACCTTTCCAAGATCGCCGCCGATAGAATGGAGGTGATGCCGGAGACCTTCTACCTCGCTGAAATTATCGATTCAGTAATAGCAATGATAACGCCTCTGTCTGATACCAAGAACCTCAAACTCATTGCCACCAATATGCCTCCGCCTGGGTTTGAGATATACAGCGACAAAAACAAGGTAAAGCAAATTATTATTAACCTGCTCAATAATGCCGTAAAGTACACGGAGAGAGGTCAAATTGAAATCAGTATCACCTTTACGACTGAGAGCGATGAGATAGAGATCAGCGTCTCCGATACAGGCATCGGGATAAAGGAAGAGGCATTAGACTCTATCTTCGATGAATTCCGCCAGATAGAGGGAACAGTTGTTAGAGATAAGGGCGGAGTGGGATTAGGTCTCAGCATCAGCAAGAAGCTGGTAGAGCTTCTAAAGGGTAAAATCCGGGCGGAAAGCGAACATGGCATCGGCTCAAAGTTTACCTTCAGTCTCCCACTACAAGTACCGCCGGCCAAGCCGGAGATACCAATTCTCGAAGAAACAGCAGCGGCAACCAGGCTGCTGGTGCTTACTGTTGAGGATGATCCCAAGGCGCAGGAGATGCTCCGTGTCTACCTGGAGGATAATGACTACCGGGTGATACAAGCCTACACAGCAATAGAAGCGATCAAGCTGGCCAAAGAACATAAGATTTACGCTATCACACTGGATATTATGATGCCCGGCCGGGACGGTTGGGATATCCTGCAGGAACTCAAGTCAACACCGGAAACGGCTGCTATTCCTGTCATTATAATCTCCATTACTGACAACAGGCAGCTTGGTCTGTCAAAGGGGGCAATAGCCTACCTGGTGAAACCGATTGATTACGACGAGCTTATTAGAACCCTTCGTAACATTGAGAGAGAAAATGGCATCAAAATTAACAAGGCGCTGGTTGTTGATGATAATCCCGCCGACGTGGAATTAATAACTGCACTTTTAGACGACCCCAGAATTGATGGCAGAGATGTTTTAAAAGCCTATGGGGGCGCTGAAGGATTGGAGTTAGCCAACGAACATCAGCCGGACATTATCATCCTTGACCTGATAATGCCCGATATGGATGGCTTCGAGGTAATTAAGAGACTTCGACGAAGGAAGACAACAAAAAATATCCCTGTCCTGATTGTTACCGGTAAGGAGCTATCCGCAAAAGAACATGAATTCCTGAGAGAAAATATCCAGCATATTATGGTTAAAGGTAAATTTACCAAAAAGGTCTTGCTGCAAAGCATCAAAAAAGCCTTGGAACGAGTTGGAAAGAGGTAACCCTATTATTTGGCAATTTCGCAAAAAGTTCCAACAACTTGTCATTTTGAGTGAAGCGAGAAATCTTTCCGGTGTAACATGATGAAAATATAAGATTTCTCCCCATGGTCGAAATGACATAAAAAAGGGTTTTCGTTCAGGCGCTGCTTATGACAAATATTATGGATAAGAAGATATTAGTCATCGAAGATGATGAACAAAACCGCTATCTGTTCAGCTTTATCTTGGAGAAGAATGGATACCAGGTCATAACCGCCCGGGACGGTCTGGAGGGTATAACCAGAGCCAGGGAGGAGAAGCCGGACCTGATTCTGCTGGATATAAGGCTGCCGGTAATGGATGGCTATGAAGTAACCAGACAGATGAAAGAGCTTCCTGAATTAAAGGATGTGCCGATTGTTGCCCTCACGGCCTATGCCATGAAGGGAGACAAGGAGAAAACCCTGGAAGCGGGGTGCGATGGCTACATCCCTAAACCAATAATTCCTAAGGAATTTATCGAAGTGGTTAACAGCTATCTAAAGAAGTAACCGTTCAGCGTTAAGGGTTCAAGGTTTAAAGGTTCGTAGGTTCAGGGGCTACTGAAGATCTATCTGCAGTAACTCCAGCACAGGCAGGTCTGAAGCGTCCCACGAGCAAAGTTAACGAAAGGAAGATAACCTTGAACCTCTGAACCCTGAACCTTTACAGAGGTAAATGCAATGAAGGTATTGGTAGCCGAGGACAACAAAGAGAGCCGGTATCTGCTGGAAAAACTGTTAGAGGGCCATGGTCATGAGGTAACCGCTGTGGACAACGGGGCTGAGGCATTGGAGCAGGCCCTGGCACAGCCCCCGGATATAATCATCTCTGATATCCTGATGCCGGTAATGGATGGTTTTAAACTGTGCCAGGAATGTAAACAAAATGAACAGCTCAGGAATATACCTTTCATTTTTTACACAGCTACCTACACCTCGAATGAGGATGAAAGGTTTGCCCTGTGCCTGGGGGCTGCCACCTTTATCCGCAAGCCTGCCGAACCTGATATCCTGATCCGGAAACTATCCGATGAATTTGAAAAAGCCAGGTCTCGGCCTATAGCTCCTGCCAGGGTTGTCCCTCTTGAGCCATCTCTCTATCTTTCTGAATACAACAAACGGATTGTTGCCAAACTGGAAGACAAGGTGGCTGAGCTGGAGGATGAAATCACCAGGCGCAATCAAGCCGAGGAGAAACTGAAACAAAGTCATGAGAGACTGCAAGAAACCCTGGAGGGAACAATCAACGCGCTGGCAGCAACGACAGAAATGAGGGATCCCTATACTACCGGTCATCAACGACGGGTGGCCGAGCTTTCCTGTGCCATAGCCGGAGAGATGAATCTTTCAGAGGAACAGATTAAAGAAATCCATATGTCCGCACTTATACATGATATCGGCAAGATAAATGCGCCGGCTGAAATCCTCAGCAGACCCGGGCAGTTAACCGAACTCGAATTCAAGCTAATTGAAACTCATCCACAGGTAGGTTACGATATATTGAAAGGAATAGAATTTCCATGGCCGATTGCCGATATCGTACTTCAACACCACGAAAGGATGAATGGTTCCGGATATCTTCAGGGACTTTCCGGTAAAGATATTATTTTGGAAGCAAGGATTCTGGCTGTAGCCGATGTGGTTGAGGCCATGTCCTCTCACCGGCCTTACCGCCCGGCTCTTGGCACAGACAAGGCATTAGAGGAAATCTCACAGAACAAAGGCATTCTCTATGACCCCGAGGGGGTCGATGCTTGCTTGAGTCTTTTTACGGAAAAAGATTTCAAATTTTAAATAGAGGTAAATGCAATGAAGGTATTGGTAGCCGAGGACAACAAAGAGAGCCGGTATCTGCTGGAAAAACTGTTAGAGGGCCATGGTCATGAGGTAACCACTGTGGCCAACGGTGCTGAGGCATTGGCGCAGGCCCTGGAACAGCCCCACGATGTAATTATCTCTGATATCATGATGCCGGCAATGGACGGCTTTCAGCTATGCCAGAAATGTAAGCAAAATGAACAGCTGAAGAATATACCTTTCATCTTTTACACAGCTACCTATACCTCAAATGAAGACGAGAAGTTTGCTCTGAGCCTGGGGGCTGATGCCTTTATCCTCAAGCCTGCCGAACCTGATATCTTTATCAAGATACTGTCAGAGGAACTTGAAAAAGCCAAACACAGGTCTTTAGCTCCTGCCAAGGTTGCCCCTCTTAAGCCATCTCTCTATCTTTTTGAATACAGCAAACGGATTGTTGCCAAGCTGGAACAGAAGGTGTTTCAGTTAGAGACAGAAATCACCAGGCGCAAACAGGCGGAGGAGAAAATGGGGCATCTCATCCTCGTGTTGAGAGCCATACGAAACGTCAATCAACTCATCATTACGGAAAAGGACAGAGAGCGTCTGATTCAGCGCGCCTGTGACAATCTGACCGAAACCCGTAGCTATTACAACGCCTGGATCGTTCTCATGGATGAGGATGGCAGATATGTACTGTCCGCAGAAGCCGGACTGGGTAAAAATTTTCTTCCCATGGATGAGCTGTTGAAGAAAGGCGGTCTCCCCCTCTGCGGCAGGAAGGCCCTTTCGCAGGCGGCTGTTGTGGTAACAGAGGATCCAATGTCCACCTGCACCGACTGTCCCTTTGCCGATATGTACAGCGGCAAGAACGCCATGATCATACGCCTGGAACATGGAGAGAGGATTTACGGTCTTCTGTCCGTTTCCATCCCCGCGGATTTCGTTCCGAGTGAAGAAGAACAGGGTCTGCTTGAAGAGGTAGCGGGGGATATTGCCTTCGCCCTCTATGGAATAGAGACGGAAGCCGAACGCGAGCTGGCGGTGGAGGCATTGCGCGAGAGCAAAAGCAGGTTAATTAAAGCGCAGGAAATCGTGCATATGGGGGATTGGGAATACGACATTGAAGCTGACAGATTTACGGGTTCTGATGAGGCTTATCGCATATCTGATATTGAGCCGACAACAGAACTGAGCTTTGAAATTTTGCGGGAGAGGATACATCCTGACGACCGTGACATCATGGATAAAGGTACAAAGAGTTTACTCGAAAATGGGGTAGCAGAACCGGCTGAACTCCGGATTCTACGTCCTGACGGATCCATACGACATATATATACACAGGGCGAAGTTGCACATAACAGCGCTGGCAAGGCGGTCAAACTGATTGGAATCAATCTGGACATCACCGACCGCAAGCTCGCCGAAGAAAAGATCAAGCGCTCCCTCAAGGAAAAAGAGACCCTCCTTGCCGAGATCCACCACAGGGTAAAGAACAACATGCAGATAATCTCAAGCCTCCTATCCCTTCAGTCTGAGGATATAGATGATGAAAATACGCGGAGTCTGTTAAAAGAGAGCGAGAGCCGCGTCAGGTCGATGGCGCTTGTTCACGAGAAGCTATATCTCTCGAAAGACCTGTCCAGGATCGACTTCAGTGATTACGCGGAAGGTCTGGCAGCCCATCTGTTCCATATCTACAGGGTGGATTCAGGGGACGTAAGTTTCTCATCCGGGGCAAAAGACGTCTATCTTGATATCGAAGCGGCGATCCCCCTGGGGCTTATCGTGAATGAGCTTGTCTCAAACGCGCTGAAACACGCCTTCCCCGGAGGGAGAGAGGGGAATATTGCAGTGGAACTTCGTTTCAACAAGGGAACGAAAGAATTTACGCTGACTGTCACAGACGACGGTATCGGCATTCCTGAAAAGATTGATTTCAGGAACACGAAGACCTTCGGCCTTCAGCTTGTGAGTATCCTCACAGAACAGCTTGACGCCTCGACAGAACTTGACAGGAGCGGGGGAACATCATTCAGGATTACCTTCAGGAAGCAGAAGTACAAAAAGAGGATATAGGGGTTGTAGCGCGGGGGCTCTGTCCCTCGCCAGGATGTTACCCGCAGAGAGGCAACGCCGTAGAGTTGCCGGGTGGAGATATCTACAGGGCGACATTTAATTTCGCGGCGATGAAGAGCTTTGCCAAAAAGCACCCAGAAGCCCTGAAAAGGTTTCTGATGGCCATCGACAGGGCCGATACATTTATAAAGGGAAACCGAAAAGAGGCGCAGAATATAATAGCTGAGGCCTTCAACCTTGACAAAGAGACGGTGAGCGCCGCATGGGATGACTTCACATTCGAGCTTTCACTGGATCAGGCTCTGCTTGTATCATGGGATGAGATAGCAAGGTGGGCGATACAGAACAGGCTCGTTGACGGGGAAACGCTCCCCAATTATCTCAATCGTATTAACATGAATGCCTTGGATGCGGCGAAGCCTGAGACAATTACCATAATCCGTTAGGAGCGGCAATCCTGTGAAAATCAAGACCAGATTACAAATCGCTGTTATTTTAACCCTGATCATATCTGTCACGATTGGCCTGTTTATCTTCAGCACGTACAGGGAAATGAATGAATGGAACCAAAAAGAGATCATAGCAGACAGTATCTCCATGAGTATGGCTGAACTGAAAATCATAACGCATGAGTATCTGCTCCACCCCGGAGAACGTTCGCTCATGCAGTGGAAAGCAAGCCGCGGTTCTCTGGCAAAGCTCCTGGCGGAAGAGGCAAATATTTTTGAAGATTCGGGTGAAAAAGACGCTTTGAAAAAAATACTCGAAAGCCTTGAACGATTTTCAGATATTTTTGCTGAACTGGCCGCAATCCAGGGGGAAGAGCGGGAATATAGCGGGCATCATAAAAACGGAATCTCCAAGCTTAAAGTTAAACTGACAGGCAACCTGCTGGTGGAATCTCAGGCAATGGTTTCCCTGGCCTTTCTGGTGCATCATACAACCCGGGCAGACCTAGTATCTGTCCAGCGGAAAACCGGCCTGTTGACTGTTATCCTGTTTATAGTCTTTGCCGGTCTTGTTTCAGCGATCTCCTTATGGATCAGCAGAGGCATCGGAGCGCCGATAACAAGACTGGAGGAGGGCATACGGATTATCGGCGCCGGTGACCTGGACCACAGAGTGGGCACAGACGCAAAGGACGAGATCGGCCATCTTTCAAGGACGTTTGACGGCATGATGGAAGATCTGAAAAAAAGCACAGCCTCTATAGACGATCTCAACAGAGAGATTGACGCGCGTAAAAAAACGGAGGCGGCGCTGCGGGAGAGTGAGGTCAGGTTCAGAGAGCTGTTTGAAAACATGAGAAGCGGTGTCGCGGTTTACGAAGTCGTGGATGATGGAAAGGATTTCGTATTTAAGGACTTCAACAAAGGCGCGGAAAAAATAGATGGGGTAAGCAGAGAAGCCGTCGTCGGAAAGCGTGTAACCGAGGCATTCCCCGGCGTAAAGGAAGCCGGCATATTTAAGACATTCCAGAGGGTGTGGCGGACCGGGAAGCCCGAGTATTTCCCCGATGCCATGTATAGCGATGAACGCATAATCGGCTGGAGGGAAAACAATATCTACAAACTCCCTTCCGGCGAGGTGGTCGCCATCTATGATGACATCACCGAACGCAGGCAGACCGAGGAAGCACTGCGGAAGAGCGAAGAGAGATATAGAGAGTTAATTAACGGGATGAGTGACACAGCTTGGGTCATTGACTTTAATGCGAACTTTATAGATGTAAATGATGCTGCTGTTGAGGTTTCAGGCTATTCCAGGGAAGAATTGCTTTCTATAGGACCTCAAAATATCGATACATCTATAAACGCGGAAGAGATAAAAGGTTTAATCGAACAAATGCCCACCGATGAAATACAGGTTTTTGAAACAACACACACCACCAAAGATGGGAAGACAATTCCAGTGGAGGTTAAATCCAGTCTTATAACTTATCATGGAAAACAGGTGATTTTAAGTATTGCCAGAGACATTACCAACAGTAAAAGGGCGGAAGAAGAGATAAAATCCCATCAGGAGCACCTTGCCTTCATAAACCAGATCCTCCGCCACGACCTTACGAATGATCTGGTGGTCATACAAAGCGCACTCAATCTCTACAACAACTCCCCCGAAGAGGAATTTCTGGAAGAGATATCCTCTCACGCGAAAAAGAGCATTGAGCTGATCAACAGGATGAGAGGGCTTGAATCCTTCATCTCCCGTCACAGCGAACTGAAGATGTATAAGATGAAGGAAGTCATAGATAAAGTCATCAAAAACTACCCCTTTATAGACTTTAAAGTCAAAGGCAAGGCACAGGTCATGGCCGATGATTCTCTGAGTTCCGTTATAGACAACATCATAAGAAATGCCGTTGTACACGGAAAGGCCGACAGAATCACAATAACCACAGGCAAGAAAAGAGATATGTGCGAGGTGCGCTTCGCAGACAACGGGACAGGCATTATCGATGAGATAAAGGAAAGGATATTTGAAGAGGGCTTCGTGCACGGAGATACCGGCCACACCGGTATAGGCCTCCACATTGTGAAAAAGGCCATGGAGAGTTATGGCGGCTACGCCTGGGTAGAGGACAACGACCCAAAAGGAGCCGTCTTTGTCCTGAGATTCAGGAGGGTGAAGTAAAGGGAGGGCTACTTTTTTAGAGGGTTGGCCAGACCGTCAAAAAGGTATAGGGGTTATGAGTCATAGTAGCGTGGGGGTCAATGAAAACGTAGCGCGGGGGCTCTGTCCCCCACAGATATGTTGCCCGCGGAGCTTGCTATATTGCAGTAAGCCTTGAATAAGAATTAAAAAGGCTATACTCATTTTGATTTAAGCCAATAAGCAGTTGGTTAACAAAAATCAAAAGAGGAGTATAACCATGAAATCTAATAAAGCTGAAAAAGTTAAAATTATCAACAAAAAAACACTTATTGTTGCTTTGGATATTGGTAAAAACGTTCATTATGGTTATTTCAGAACTCCTAAAAATAAGGATATTAAGCCGTTTCCGATTTATAACACAGGACAAAGCTTTAAAAAATTCTGGGGAAAGCTTTGCAGATTTAAAGAAGAACACATGCTTGACGAGGTTGTAATCGGATTTGAGTCCACAGGGCCATATGCGGAACCGATAACTAATTATTTGAGGAAGAAGCCGGTTAATCTGGTTCAGGTGAATCCGATGCATATTAAAAGAATTAAAGAACTGACGGGTAATTCTCCGAACAAAACGGATAAAAAGGATCCCCGCGTGATCGCAGATGTAATTTCGCTTGGTCATTCTTTGACGGTTGTAATGCCTGAAGGAGCTGCAGCACAGCTGCGCAGGCTTACACATGCAAGAGAACGAGCAATAGCGCGCAGAACAGCCATGAATAACCAGCTTCAGGATCTTGTTTTTGTGATATTCCCAGAATTTGGCAGTATCATTAAACCATCCACAAAAACAGGTATGTATCTGATTGAAGAGTATCCTGATTCTGAAAGCATTGCATCTATTGGCATTGAGAATTTGAGTGATATCATAAGGCGCGTCAGCCGTGGAAAGCTTGACAAAGACCGAGCTGAAGAGCTTTATAATGCCGCAGAACAATCTACAGGAATTACAGAAGGCAAAGAGAGTGTGATTTTGGAGACAAGCCATCTTGTTTCTAATATAAAAAATGAGAACAGATATATTAAAAGCCTGGAAGAACAAATGATTGAGCATCTGGAACAGATTCCTTACAGTCACAGCATTTTGTCCATTAAAGGTATCGGGCATGTGACAGCTGCCGGTTTGATAGGGGAAGTAGGCGATTTTAATAAATTTAATACAATCTCTGAAATAACGAAATTGGCAGGCCTTGATCTTTTTGAAATAAGCTCTGGCCAATTTAAAGGGCAACGACGGATCTCCAAGCGAGGCCGTTCCATGATGCGTAAGCTGCTCTTTTTTGCAGCCATCAACATGGTCAAATCGACTGGGATTATGCATGAGAAATATAAGCAAATGCGTGACAGAGGTATGCTTAAGATGAAGGCATTGATCGCTATTGCCAGAAAGATTCTGGGCCTTATTTTTGCCATTGTCCGTGACAACACGGTATATGTGGAAAATTACACTAAGCAAAATCATTATAAATTAGTGGCTTAAGTTGTGTGAAGACGGGGAGACCATCCGTTGCCCAATTAAGGCGATACTATCGACCTTCTCGCAGAGCGTTTACGGCTCCCCGTTGTCACCTATTCCCGATAAAGCAAGGTTAGAGCTCAGTTGAGACTCTCAAATACCAGGATGTGCAAGGTGACAATCTCTATGACTAAAGCTAAAAACAGGATATTCAAATGCGCAATATAGTGCTTATAACCCGCAGAAAAATTATCATGTGCTCCGACGAGCCTAATAGTGCCCATTCTCGCACACGACAATTTTCTGCTATTTTTTTTAAATAAAACTTGACTACAATAAACCAGGGGCAACGCTACGGAAAAAGCAGACTGTCCCCTTATTCGAAAGTAAACCCTTCTTCTCTGAATAGTCTGAGACAGATGTCGACCACCTCGGGCTGGTATATCTTTCCACGCTTCGAGCTTATCTCTTCCAGCGCCCCGTCCGTCCCGAGGGCCGCACGATACGGCCTGTGTGACGACATGGCCTCTACCACATCGGCTACCCCTATTATATTCGAGCCGGGAAGGATTTCTCCTCCGGTCAATCCCTGCGGATATCCGGAACCGTCCAGCCTCTCGTGATGCTGCAATATCATCATGGCAACAGGCCAGGGAAAGTCGATATCTTTCAGTATCTCGTAACCGGTCTGCGGATGGGTCATGATGAGTTTGAATTCTGTGTCCGTCAGTCTGCCCGGCTTGCTCAGTATTTCCGCCGGCACCTTTATCTTTCCTATGTCGTGTATCAACGTGGCTAAACGTATCCCCTTGATATCGTCTGGCGAAAGTCCCATCCCCTCCGCAATTGCGACGGCAAGTTTAGCCACACGCCGCTGATGCCCGGCAGTGTAAGGATCTCTTGTCTCCATGGCAAAGGCCAGGGTGGTTACAGTACTTTCGAGACTCTTCATCAGTTTTTCAACCATTTCTCCGTGCCGCTTCTCCGCCTTATCTTTGTACAGCACCATCTCTATATTACTGTAAAGTTCGCGTTCCTCAAAGGGTTTGAGCATGTAACCGAAGGGCTCGGTTATCTTTGCGCGCTCCAGTGTCTCTCCATCGGCATAGGCGGTAAGGTATATTACAGGTATTGCAAAACGGTCCCTGATCACAGCGGCCGCATTGATCCCATCTATTTCCCCCTTTAAAACGATGTCCATCAGGACAATATCAGGCCTGAGTTCCTCTGCGACAGCTATGGCTTCCTCACCAGTCGAGATAACTCCCGACACGTCATACCCCAAATATTTCAGCTTATTCTGGATGTCGCGAGCTATAATAACTTCATCTTCAGCCACCATCACCAGCGGTTTTTTTCTCCCCTTCATACGTCAGCCATCCTCCCTTCGCCTCCGGATTTTTTCAATGCCAAATTTTTTGATGCACTCAATAAAACAGGGAAAATCAGCATGTCCTCCCTTTAAACCTTTTTTTTAAAATGTGATTCTGAATGCAGTGCCTCCGTCTCTCTCGATATCCAGTGTTCCGCCGAGTTGATTGACCAGATCGCCGATTAGCTGCAATCCCAGTGTCTTTGCGTCGGTAATGTCTGTATCTTCCGGAAGTCCTATGCCTGTGTCACTGACGACCAGAGTCAATGTGTTATCCCTGTCAGGATGAAAATCGACAACGATCTCTCCCCCTTTACCTTTGGGGAAGGCATGCTTCAGCGCATTGGAGAGCAGTTCGTTTATGATCAGCCCGCAGGGCACGGCCTCGTCAATGCTTAAAAATACATCGGAACAGTTGATGTTTATTCTGACGACACCGGGATCAATGCCATAAGAAGTGATAAGCTGTCGGATAATGCTTTGCGTGTAATCGGCAAAGTCAATCCGTGTCAGATCTCCGGATTGGTACAGTTTTTCATGGACGGATGCCATGGATCGAATCCGGTTCTCACTTTCCTTGAACATTTCAAGGGATTTTTTGTCATTTACATATTGTGACTGGAGGCTGAGGAGGCTGGAGATTACCTGCATATTATTCTTTACCCTGTGATGTATCTCTTTGAGGAGTATCTCTTTTTCCTCTAAAGATTTCCTGAGAGCTGTAATGTCCGTTAAAGAACAAATGCTTCTCTTTGTCCCGGGAATCATCTCAACCAATAAAAACATATCCTTGATATCCCCCTGCCTGCCGACAAAGCGAAACTCATATTTCGCCGGCACACCTTTCCCATTTTCCCTTCTCTTGATGTGATATTCCTTAACCTTCTTGAGATCTTCTTCGACTACAAAGTCTGTCCATCTCATCTTGCCTTCTATCTCTTTCTTGGAATATCCACTGAGTTTTTCAAATTCCGAATTGGCCATGGAAATTGTCATATCATCTTCAACAATCACGGTGGCCGTGCCTGTCTTCTCAAATACGCTGCGGTATTTTGTTTCGGACTCTCGTAGTTCACTCTCCGTACGCTTTCGGTTTGTGATATCCCGGATAGATTCAATCGCGCCTGCAACATTTCCTTGAAGATCGTACATGGGACTCGCCTTGCTCCCAAGAAACAAATTCCGTCCATCTGTGAAAGGCACCTCCGTTTCAGCAAGCAGGGTATCTCCATCCCTGTGGACAAAGGAATATTTTTTCTCTATTTTCCTGTCAGATTTAAACAGAAGATCAATCAAAACAGGTCTCCTGGCGCCATAAAACGGCAGGGCATATTCATAGTTTCCTTTACCAATGATATCTTCGGCCTTGACGCCGGTCATATCTTCAATGGCCCGGTTCCAGATAACAACCTTGCCTTCGAGATCTATGGCAAAGGTGGCATCGGGCAGAAAATTGATAACATCGGCAAATCGCTGTTCCGATTCTACAAGCGTCTCCTCCATCTCTATCCCGCGAAAAGCAATCCCTATGTCGTCGGCAATCTCCTTCAAGAATTCCGTCTCCTCCTCGTCGGCAGCGACATCGGGCGCAAATAATATGGCAAGAAATCCGTAAAATCGATTAGCGTACTCGATACGGATAATTACACTTTTTTTGCCGGCGCATGCATCCTTGAAAAAGCAATCTCCGCACTCTCCCGGTTTGTCTATAATCAGAAGCTTCTGTTTCTCGGCGATTATTCTTCTGATGCAGGGAGGATGATCGCCACCAATTACATGTTTGCTGAAACGAGATATGTCTTCCCTGAAACCTGCCCCCTGAGCAGCGGCGAAGGTTTCACCATCCTCCGAAAATCCGAGCCATACGGCATCGTAGCCCCTTGTCTCTATCAGAATATTGCAGGCTTTCTGGAGCAGACTGCTTTTATCATTTTCCAGTACAATCATCTGATTGACGTTTCTGATGGCCTTGAGGATGCTGTTCAGGTGTTTGATACGTTTTTCCACCTGCTTTTGTCCGGTGATGTCTATCGCTGTTATGATGGCCCCTTCGGAGAATGGAGCTATCCTTATGTAAAGAAATTTATCCTTATATCCTTGTTTGGGGAATTCTTTTGGTATGCCTGACCCGATGCATTCCGCCAATTCCTCAAACATATTGATTTTATGCTTCCCGGCATAATCCTTGTACATTACATCATTTATATTTGGCAATCTACCGCCGGACCCCTTTTTTGCGAGGTTGTATCCCGTTACTTTTGCTTCACGATCCACGACTATAGTCTCAATGGGATTGTTGTCGAATAATGCGTGGTAACGATCCTCGCTTTTCCGCAGCTTCTCTTCTGCCTTCGTCCGTTCTTCCGAAAGCTCGTCCATATCGTTTTTGATGAGTTCAATGGCGTCAAAGACAGGGTTTAAGGGGTGGGAAGGCCCTATTCCCCTGTCGCGGTTAAGCCCCTCGGAATCCCAGGGAATGCCCCCCATAAAACGGAGCAGTTCGTCGATGTATTGCTGAACCTGTTCTGATGCGGCGGGTTCCGGGGCAGTGTCTTTTCCTGCCGGAAGGGGTTCGGGGGGGGTTTCCTTTGGTTTTTTCTCCGGCTATAAGTTCCAGCGCCTCTTCCAGGGTATTGACCATTCGGGCATCGAAGGAAAGGAAGGACCTTACCAGATTGAATGCCGCGCGTATCATCCTGCTCTCTCCGTAAGAGATTACCATCCGGAAAGGGTGTTTATTATACCATTCCTTCACGCTTTCGATGTAAAGCCTGCGCGCCTTCAAATTGGTCTTCTCAATACCCCCCAGGCCGATGACAGAATAATAGGAAACATTTGATATAACTCCCGATGTGATTACCTTTTCACGCAGCTTTCCAAGCGGCTCGACAATATCTTCATCGAAAATCCCGGCGCCGATGGAGTGGAGAATGTCCCCGTCTATAACCTCAAAGTGAACAGAATAATTGTCGGTTTCCATAGACCAGTCATCTCTGGTGATAATCTCGCGGTGGGGTGTGCCGGTGTCGGCGAGGGGTTTTGACATGGCGCGATCGGCTGGAGAAACGTCCCGCTCGATTTCGCCAGCTTGCAATATTTCAAGGGCAAGTCTTGCCGCTTCGGAATAATCTTTGTAACTATTCAGCACAATGTTCTTTCACATCCATAAAGGCTGGATGCTTTCCCTGAAACAACAAGCGCAAGGCTTCGGACGCAGTGATGCCTTGTTTCCTGCACGTCGACAGATAGCTTCGGATTCGGCAGAATATTT
>JAUVXT010000012.1 GCA_030603465.1 Deltaproteobacteria bacterium | reverse complement strand
ATTTATGCGTGGTCCAGGGTTTCTTAATATCCGTCGTAATCACGTGTAGATCATCAAATCCGCCTGAATTCGTTCAGGGCAGCCAGAGATACATGAAGTGTATCCCTGCCTCCGATATCCATGCCTTTTCTCCGATCGGTATAAATTTTTCAATACCTGGCGAGGGTGATGTGGTTGCAGAGTATATCGTTCCCTTATAGGCCCCCGGACGCAGATAAGTAATAATCGATGCCTTATCAATGTTGAGATTTTTCTTCAGCGACTCGATGGTATCGTCGAGATAGCCGATTCCGTCGATCAGACCCGCTTCAAGGGCCTGATCTGCCGTAAAGATACGCCCATCGGCAAGCCTTTCAATTTCCTCTTCTGTAAGGGATTTTCTTCCCCTTTTTATCGCGTCGATAAATATGCGGTGTTGCCTGTCTATGATCTTCTGGATTATATTTCTTTCTTTTTCCGTGCTGGGCCGGAAAGGCGACCACATGTCTTTCATCTCTACCGATTTTATGGTCTCATTCTTAATGCCTATACGATCCAGGAGACCCTCAATGTTGAACTTTAACGCAATAACACCGATGCTTCCCGTAATGGATGTGGGATGGGCAACAATCTCATCTGCCGCTGCTGCTATATAGTATCCTCCCGATGCGGCCATGTCCATCATGCATGCCACGATTCTGATTCCCCGCTTTTTTTTAAAGCTTGCGATCTCATGATAGAGGATATCTGTAGATGTGACCGTGCCCCCCGGCGAGTTGATCTTGAGAATAATACCCTTTATGGCATCATCCCTTTCGGCCTTTTGCAGGGCCTCTTTGATCTCTTCCTGGAGAGATGGTCCTTTGGAGAATAATGAATTGGAGCGCCTTTTACTTGAGATAAAACCGGAAAGATCGAGGAGAAGGATTTTATCTTTGCCTTCTCCTTCAATGACCTTTTCCTGAAGGGCCTGAGTCGCGGAAATAAGAGGAACATTCACGGTAGCGCGGCAACCCGCGATTACTACGGCAAAAAGAATGCATATCGTAATTATTGTGTTCTTTCCCATCGATTAACCCCTTACCGTCAATGTTTTTCATGAAGAAATTTTGAACTGAACAGCGAGTGCATTCCCCCGCAACGTGTTGCGGGGAGCTTCAATAATAATTCTCCGGAGCTATCTTTCTACCTGAAAGGCTGCTCATCCCATGCGCGTATCCAGGCGATTGGTTTTACCTCTCACGCCTATTTTGTTGCAGGCTTGCAGATAATTTCTTTCACTACCAGGTCGAAAAAATTCATGGTATTCACCGGTTGGAGAAGAAGCGCCGTATCCGCTCCTTTTCCCAAACCGCCAATGGCAATTGCATCTTCATCAGTTCTTACCATACCGGCATCTGCCGCCATCATGGCAATTTCGATGGCTACCTTGGTTCCCTGACCGAAGGTCTTCAGGGCATTTGCTATAATTTCATCTACCTGATAGGTCCCAAATTTGTTTCTTACACTGCGGCCGATACCACCGAAGGCATGCTGGCCGGTAAATATGGCAACACCTTTCGATTCCAGCGCTTTACGGTTTTCCTCGCTCAATTCCTGGAAGTTTGGTTTCGCGAATCCGGTGATGTGTGTCACTGCGACGATCTTTATCTGCGGGTCGAGAACATCCAGGGCCTCAAAGGCGGTTTTTCCGCTGCTTGTGGCAACGACAACCGTTTTGATCCCCAGTTGGGATGCCCTCCTGGAGACCGCTTCCAGCGTATCCTGTGTATTGTTAGGCCCCGGTTTTTCAAAGTATCGACACGTTATATCTTTGTACATAAATAAATTCCTCCGAAATATTCTAAATTTTATGATCCTCTTTGAAAGATGGAATTAAAAAACGCCTCCTTTTCCTTGGGGTACTGGACCCTGCTGCCCCTGTCTGTAATGAGCTTTCCATCCAGGTGATCGACTTCATGCTGCACGACGCGGGCAAGGAATCCTGTGTAACGCTTGCTTATCTTTTGCCCTTCCCTGTCGTATGCCCTGACCTTTATCTCGGTGTATCTTTCCACCTCCACGTTTATATCGGGGCATGACAGGCATCCTTCCATCATTATCTCCGTTTCACCCCTGAATTGAGTAATCCTCGGATTTACCAACACATCGTAATCCCGCTTGTTTGTGACCGGTTCCCCGTTGTCGAAGTTTTTATTCTTAAAGACGGTAACCCGCTTGCTGATTCCTATCTGGGGGGCTGCAAGACCAAGGGCGTCATCCTTTTTCAGGAAGGCCTCTACCAGGGTCTTTATGTCTTTTTTCCCTGCCGCGTCAAAGGGGGCCGGAATGTCTTTGGTCTTTTGTTGCAGGAGACGCATTTCCTCTTCATTTATCTTATTGTCGCCCCATAGTGTGTAAAGTTTCTCTTTTTTCTCCATGTCCTTATCTCTTGAGAGCTTTGCAAAACCATCGTTATCTGTCATTTCGACCGCAGGGAGAAATCTTAACAGGCCTGTATCACTAAGATTTCTCGTTGCCTACGTTCCTCGAAATGACAAAATTCAAAGTTCTCCTCTCATAATATGATGCGCCATTTATAACATCACAGAACTTTTATTTCAATGGCATTGAATAATTGTACAAATCTTGATATGTTACCCCAATTCTTTTAGCAACGGGAGTGAAACTGAGTAGAGTGATCGGTGAATTAATAACTACGATGGCCCGGAGGGAGTTTTCGCGAGCCATGAGCTTTGATGAAGGGGAGACGGTCTTCCTTCCCGGGGGCGGTACGGCTATGGATCGCCTCCTTTATATACATATTCCATTCTGTGAAAATCTCTGCCCCTATTGTTCCTTTAATCGTGTGCTCTATGAGAAGTCGCAATGCGTGGAGTATTTTAAGGCGCTGCGAGGAGAGATAAGAATCTACAGGGATCTGGGTTATGATTTTGGAGGCATATATGTGGGGGGTGGCACCCCTACGATCCTTCCCGATGAACTTGAGGAGACCCTGCAGGTTGCCGGAGACTATTTTAGTATCAGGGAGATTTCCGTAGAGACCAACCCGAATCATTTGACGGAGAAGAATCTGACAGCCTTAAAAAGGGTGGGTGTAAACAGGCTTTCAGTCGGTGTCCAGAGTTTTGATGACGGACTCTTGAGGTCCATGGGACGATACGATAAGTATGGAAGCGGCGGTGAGATATGCGAACGTTTGAAGGATACTCTGGGGTATTTTGATACGCTCAATGCGGATATGATCTTTAATTTTCCCACTCAGACGGCTGAAATCCTTGGTTCCGATCTGGATATCCTTATAGAGACAGGTGTCGATCAGGTTACCTATTACCCCCTCATGGTTTCCGATTCGACCCGAAGGGCTGTGAGCAAGGCCCTGGGGAAGGTCGATTATCGTAAGGAAAGGACATTTTACGACTTGATTGTAAAACGCCTTATTCCCTATTACCGCAATTCTTCGGCGTGGTGCTTTTCCCGAGAGGATGCTATGATAGACGAGTATATAGTGAACTATGGAGAATATGCGGGACTGGGAAGCGGTTCCATCGGTTATCTGGGAGGCAGGTGTTATGCCAACACATTCAGTATCCCCGATTATATCGAGCGCCTGAAGAAAAAGGAGCTGCCGATTATGGCGTGCCGTCAATTCTCACTCAAGGAACAGGTGCGCTATGACTTTTTGATGAAACTCTTCGGGATGGAACTCGATATGGAATCTTTGAAGGGGAAGTACGGCGGAAAGCACCTCCGTTATCTCTGGAAAGACACCCTTGCCTTTATGATTGCGGGAGGTTTGTGTTACCGTAAGGGTAATATTTGCCTGACTGACAGGGGACGCTATTATTGGGTTGTTATGATGCGTGAGTTTTTTACGGCCGTAAATAACTTCAGAGATTTCTGTCTCAATAGCGATTAGAAAATATATCACCATGGACGATAATACAAAAAAAATATTGAGAGAGATTCCCAAGATCGATGAAGTCTTACTCTTTCTGAAGAAGGACGCTGTCTCTAATGCTTTTTCTAAAGACCTTGTCGTAACCACATGCAGGGAGGTGGTCGATAAGATCAGGCGGTCGATTATCGTTGCGGGGGAAAAGGGAAAGCAGCTACCCTCCGCCATTACCGTTGAAGGAGCGGCAGTGGAGGTTAAAGAAAGACTGATGCAACTTCGTAGTTACAAACTACGAAGAGTTATAAATGCGACCGGTATTATTCTCCATACAAATCTTGGCAGGGCGCCCCTCTGTGATGAGGCTCTCGAAAGGGTTGTAGAGGTGAGCAGGGGATATTCAAACCTTGAATTTGATTTGGTAGAGGGGAAGAGGGGCTTAAGATATGATCATGTGAAGGAGACCCTGTGCTCTGTTTCCGGGGCGGAAGATGCGCTCATTGTCAATAACAACGCCGCTGCCGTGCTCCTGGCGCTTAATACACTATCGGAGGACAGAGAGTCGATTGTATCCAGGGGAGAATTGATCGAAATCGGCGGAGAGTTCCGTATACCGGAGGTCATGGAAAAGAGCGGGGCTATTCTCAGAGAGGTGGGAACGACAAACAGGACCCATCTCGAAGATTATGAAGATGCTATTGGTAATGAAACAGGCCTTATCATGAAGGTTCATACAAGCAACTTCAGGATTACCGGGTTTACCGAAGAGGTGGAACTTTCTCAACTGGTTGCTCTCGGGAGACGGGAGGGGATTCCCGTAATGGATGATCTGGGGAGTGGCTGCTTCATTGACCTGGGGAGATTCGGATTTGATCGAGAACCGACCGTGCAGGAAGTCTTGCAAACCGGAGTGGATGTGGTGACATTCAGTGGAGATAAACTGCTGGGCGGTCCCCAGGCGGGGATTATTATGGGGAAGAGAGAGATTATTGGCAGGATTAAAAAGAATCCCCTGAATCGCGCCTTAAGGATAGATAAATTAACGCTCGCTGCCCTTGAAGCGACAATGCAACACTATCTCAATCCGGATGATGCCCTTTCCAACATAAAAGCGCTCAGATCATTAACGGAACCGCTGAAAGAAATTGAGGGGCGGGCAAAGAAACTCCTGGGGCTGTTAAATAGGGCTTCTATAGAAGGGTTGACCTTTTCCTTAAAAGAGGGGAAATCTATGGCAGGCGGTGGCTCTCTTCCAACACAGGAGATTCCCACGGTGCTTTTATCGGTTAAAACCCTTAATCTTTCAACAAACAGGGCGGAAGAGAGGTTGCGCGGGGTTGATGTGCCCATCATTACCAGAATTTCCGAAGATGAGCTCCTCTTCGATCTCAGGACAATCGGTGAAGATGATTTCTCCTTCATAGAGAGCGGATTGAAGATTATTGCTCACCAGGATGTATGCTAAATTTATCCATATTATTATATTGCCCTTGACAGCATGAAAATAATGACTAACTTACCTGTCACCTGCTCACCGATCACAGAAAATTTTGCAAGAAGGTAAAATGAATTTGCCAGAGGGGGAAAGACTTGAGTTCGTAGTTACCGACGAAGGAACAGGTACGAGGCTCGATGTCTTTCTCTCGAGGCAGGATGACCTTTTAACGCGCTCCCAGATAAAGAGAATAATTGAAGAGGGGTTTGTATGGTTAAACGGAAAAAGTACAAAGCCCGGTACGCGACTGAAGGGTGGCGACATAGTTGTTGTCGTTACGGTTGAGCCCAAAGAATGTTCTGTTGTGCCTGAAGATATACTCCTCACAGTTGTTCACGAAGATGATTCGATTCTTCTTGTGGACAAACCTGCGGGGATGGTGGTTCATCCTGCCGTGGGAAATTATAGCGGTACCCTGGTTAATGCCCTGTTGTTTCATTGTGCAGGCCTTTCCGGGATCGGCGGCGTCAAAAGACCCGGTATAGTCCATCGTCTCGATAAATATACCTCCGGCATAATGGTAGTTGCGAAATCGGACAGGGCGCATGTTGGCCTTTCGAGCCAGTTTAAAGAACACAAGGTGAAAAAAGTCTACCGGGCGCTGGTTCATGGCGATGTGAAGGGCGATAAGGGAATTATCGAGTTGCCGATAGGGAGGCATGTCAAAGACAGAAAAAAGATGTCCACTATGAGCAGGAGGGGGAAACTGGCGCTGACCAGATGGAAGGTTACGGAGCGTTTCGGCGCGGCAACCCTCCTCGAAGTGCGGATAGAGACGGGGCGGACTCATCAAATAAGGGTGCACTTGAATACTGAGGGATACCCGGTTGTTGGGGATGATATTTATGGAGGCTCAAAAAAAAGGGTAAATTCGATAAAGGATAACCTGTCGAGGGAAATTCTTAAGAAGATGAAAAGGCAGGCCCTCCACGCAGCCTCCATAGGTTTGTATCACCCTGTGACCGGTTCCTATATGGAATTTTTTTCTCCGCTTCCGGTAGATATGGCCGATCTGTGCAAGGAACTTGAACGATTGAAAAAATCACCTCTTTCATGAAAAAGGTGAAATCGAAAAAATTGAAGCTCCCCGCAACAAGTTGCGGGGTTAGAGAGCGCTGTTCAGTTCAACGGATGGTTCTTATAGAAGCATAAACACCTTTGAGCGGTCATTCGGATGATTTATTCTAACGCTCAAAGAATTTTATGAGTGAACAAATTTATTACGAAAGAACCAAAAATTTTAAAGGTTGGCAGTGACACATATTTCACAAGAATTCAGGTTTTGTAAAAAGGAAAAGGTCCGTTTCCTGGAATCGCTTGCTCTCAGGGAATATGATTTCATAGAACACGCCTTTTGTACCCGGTGGGGCGGAGTGAGCCAGGGGCCATTTTCGAACTTTAATTTCAGTATACAGGTGGGCGACAAGGAGGGGAATATCGAGCAAAACAGGGAGATACTTTCCACTGCATTTCATATCCCTCTTGGAGGTTTTTTGACCGTTGAACAGGTCCACGGCGATAAGATAGCTATCATTAATGGAGATGTTCCCGACTCGCATTGTTATCCCGGATATGACGGTATCATTTCGAACAGGCCGGGCCTTGCTCTGGCTGTCAAGACAGCGGACTGTCTCCCTATTTTTCTTGTTGATACGAAAAAGCGCGTAATCGGTGCAGTTCATGCCGGGTGGCGGGGCACTGCTCTGGGGATTGCAGCCAGAGCCGTTGATGTATTTGTAAAAAAGTTTTTTTCGTCTCCTTCGGATATTCTTGCCGTTCTCGGTCCTTCAATCGGGCCTTGCTGTTATGAGGTGGATGAAAAGGTCTTTAATCCCATGACGGAAGGAAGAGGGAGTAACGACTTCTTCAAAGGGACAGATCAAAAAGGAAAATGGATACTTGATCTGAAGATGGCAAATAACTGCCAGCTTGAAGATGCAGGTCTTTTGCCGGACAATATAGTGTCTGCGAAGATATGCACATCATGCAACGTGGAGAAATTTTTTTCTCACAGAGGTGAAGAAGGAAATACGGGACGGCAGATTAATTTTTTAATGATAAAATAGCATCGCAATGCTAAAAAATCTTGACATGAGCGATACTTTTGTGTATTTACTCAGACAATCGAGAAATCTGTATGCTAAATCCTTCCTTCTCAAGAGCTTCAGGAATTCAAGTTAGCTGCCGATAACAAAACATCCGTATATCTTCATAGAAGGGATTTGAATCCTTTAGAAAGTCATATTTTTTATATACCCTTTTTTAGATTCCATTTGGAGCCTGAAATCAATAACGCCTAAGAATGTCTTATAATATATTAAAAGGAAAAGTGTATGAATATTTCGGAAGTGAAAAAACAATCTATAGCTGAACTCAATGAGTTGGCGAAGCAGTTGAAAGTTCCTGGCGCGAGCGGGATGAGAAGACAGGATCTGATATTTGCTATCCTTCAATCTCAGAGTGAGAAAAACGGCGCCATAACGGGAGAAGGGGTGCTGGAAACCCTGCCGGACGGTTTTGGATTCCTCAGGTCAGTGGATTTCAATTATCTTCCCTGTCCCGATGACATCTATGTTTCTCCATCCCAGATTCGTAGATTCGGATTAAGAACGGGAGACACCGTGTTGGGCGAGGTAAGACCTCCCAAGAATGGAGAAAAGTATTTTGCCTTACTGAAGGTCGATGCCGTTAACTTCGAGCATCCCGATATGGTGAGGGACAAGATTCTCTTTGACAATCTTACACCCCTTTATCCAGAGGAAAAGCTGAATATCGAAGCCGACCCTGAGAACTATTCGACCAGGATAATGGACCTTTTTACTCCCATCGGGAAAGGTCAGCGGGGATTGATCGTGTCGCCCCCCAGGGCGGGAAAGACTGTTCTTCTCAAAGATATAGCGAATAGCATTACCAGCAATCACAAGGAAGTGCTCTTGATGGTTCTCCTTATCGATGAACGTCCCGAAGAAGTTACCGATATGGAAAGAAGCGTGGAGGGTGAGGTTGTTTCTTCCACATTCGACGAAACGGCTTCGAGACACGTACAGGTTACGGAGATGGTGCTTGATAAGGCGAAGAGGATGGTGGAACATAATAAGGATGTCGTAATCTTACTAGATAGTATAACAAGGCTTGCCAGAGCCTACAATTCTATTGTGCCTCCAAGTGGAAAGGTTCTTTCCGGAGGCGTCGATTCCAACGCGCTTCACAAGCCGAAGAGGTTCTTTGGGGCGGCAAGGAACATCGAAAATGGCGGAAGTCTGACAATAATATCGACAGCCCTCGTCGATACGGGGAGCAGGATGGACGAAGTTATTTTTGAAGAATTCAAAGGGACCGGGAACATGGAGCTCCACCTTGATCGTAAGCTTGCCGACAGGAGGCTCTTCCCCGCTTTTGACCTTGTTCGTTCCGGTACAAGAAAAGAGGAGTTGTTAATTCCAAAAGATAAACTGAACAGGATATGGATACTGAGGAGACTGCTTCAGGAGATGAACCCCCTGGATGCCATGGAGTTTATTATTGATAAGGTTAAAAAAACTGAGACTAATCAAGAATTCCTTGACTCGATGCACCAGTAAAAATTTCTTGAAATTGACAGAAA
Organism: Deltaproteobacteria bacterium; assembly: GCA_030603465.1. Taxonomy (GTDB): domain Bacteria; phylum Desulfobacterota; class Syntrophia; order Syntrophales; family UBA2210; genus JAFGPZ01. The sequence goes on along the minus strand of JAUVXT010000012.1, from coordinate 12,964 downwards.
GGGGAGTATAATAACACCCTTTTTTATGACGAAGGAGGAGAGCAGAGACTATGAAAAAGGATATTCATCCGGTATATAAAGAGACGACGGCAACCTGTGTCTGTGGAAATGTCATTAATACCAGGTCTACGAGGCAGAACATTAAAGTTGAAATATGTTCCAAGTGCCATCCCTTTATGACGGGGAAACAGAAGATTATTGATACTGCAGGCAGGGTAGAGAAGTTTAAGAGGAAATATGCCGCTGTTGGGGAAAAAGGGAAATAAAAAATTTCATCGATTTTACGACATCTTAATTCCGGATTTTAGAGGATAAATCCGGAATTATTCGTATACACCCCTGTAACCATTAATCGTAAAGATTATGGATGTGTAGCATAGTATGTTAGAAAAGCTGAGAGAAATTGAGAAGAGATATGAGGAACTGGAGCAGTTGCTGAGCGATCCGGCTGTGATTGGTGACTATAACGGTTATAAGAAATACGGCAAGGAACATTCCGATATCTCTGACGTTGTTCTGACATACAGGCAATACGAAAAGACGAGACTGCAACTGGACGAAAATCGGGAGCTTCTGAAAGAAGGGGATGAAGAATTAAAGGCGCTGGCGAAGGAAGAAAATTCCCAGCTTCAGGAGAAACTGGAGGCCCTGAACAGGGAATTAACGGTTCTTTTGTTGCCAAAGGATCCCAATGATGAGAGGAATGTCTTTCTCGAGATAAGGGCCGGAACCGGCGGTGAGGAGGCGTCGCTCTTTGTTGCCGATCTGTTTCGCATGTATGCCAGATATGCGGAAAGGTGCGGGTGGAAGGTGGAGGTCGTAAACTCCAGCCAGTCGGGCGGCATGGGTGGATTCAAAGAGATTGTTCTGCTGATTGAATGGAAGGCTGCGTACGGCAGGCTGAAATATGAAAGCGGTGTCCACCGGGTACAAAGGGTTCCCGTTACAGAGGCCCAGGGAAGAATACATACCTCTGCCGTCACCGTTGCCGTTCTCCCCGAGGCCGAAGAGGTGGAAGTGGAGGTTGACCCTAATGATCTCAGGATAGATGTCTATCGATCTACGGGGCACGGAGGTCAAAGCGTAAATACCACAGATTCCGCAGTTCGGATTACTCACCTTCCTACAGGATTGGTGGTGACCTGCCAGGATGAGAAATCTCAACATAAAAACAGGGCAAAGGCCATGAAGGTGCTGAGGGCAAGACTTCTGGACCAGATGAGAGCGGAGCAGGACGCATCCATATCTCAAACCAGGAAACTGCAGGTCGGTAGCGGAGACAGGAGTGAACGGATTCGCACATACAATTTCCCCCAGGGACGGGTTACCGATCACAGAGTCAACCTCACCCTTTATAATCTGGAAGACATTCTAGATGGGGCTATACAACCTTTCATAGATACCCTCATAACTCATTATCAGGCAGAGGCATTGAAGGGCGCCGCCCGTTAGCAGGGGTTAACGGTATTCCTTTATCTTTGAACTGAACAGCGAGCGCATTCCCCGCAACTTGTTGCGGGGAGCTTCAATTTTACCTGCCATACAGGATAACAACTGATGAATATTCAAGAGATCCTGGCGTCGACAGAGGCTTTTTTTGAAAAGAAAGGCCTGTCCACCTCTCGGCTTGATGCCGAGGTTCTCCTTGCTGCATATCTTGGTTGCGATCGTCTTTCTCTATACACGAAAATTGAAAATTGTATTCCGGATAAAAAAGTTAAGGAATTTCACGCCTGGATTGCAAGGAGGGCCCAAGGGGAGCCCGTTGCCTATATTGTGGGGGTAAAGGAGTTCTGGTCTCTCGATTTTTATGTGGATAACAAGGTGTTAATACCGAGGCCGGATACCGAAGTGGTTGTTGAGGAGGTTCTCAGGATTTCGGGAGAGTTTATGGCCGAGGACATAAAATTACTTGATATCGGAACAGGGACGGGGGCGATAAGTGTGGCAATTGCCTGTGAACGTGATAATGTGTCTGTTGTCGCAGTTGATAATTCTTTAGAGGCCCTCAGTATCGCCAGGGAGAATGCCGGAAGGCATGGTGTTGCGGGGAGCTTTTTTTTTATTTGTGGAAATTTATTGGAGCCTATATCGGGAAAGTTTGATATAATTGTTTCGAATCCACCCTATATATCGGAAAGAGAATTCGAAAAGCTTCCGGTGGAAGTTAGAGATTTCGAGCCTCAAGACGCGCTGATTGCCGGACCTGAAGGGACGGAATTTCACCGGAGTCTTATAGCAGGGGCGAAAGATATCCTCACTTTGGGTGGATGGCTGGTTATGGAGATGGGAGCAGAGCAGGGAGACGCCATAGAAAATATGCTGAGAGAAACGGGTGTCTATGATCGCGTCCATTGCCGTCGCGATTATTCGGATATAGAGCGGGTTGTTATGGCCAGAAGGAGATTGTGGTAAATGGATAAGATTGTCATACATGGCGGGAAAAGGCTGGCCGGAGAAGTCCGCATAAGCGGTGCCAAAAATGCCGCTCTCCCCGTAATTATATCATCCCTTCTGACAGAAGGTTGGAATACATTCCATAATATTCCCGATCTTATGGATGTCCGGACGATCAAAAGGCTCCTCGCGAGTCTGGGAGTGAAATGTGAGGGGAAAGAGACGCTCAGGGTTAATGCCGGCGAAATAACGAATTGTGAGGCATCGTATGATCTGGTCAAGACCATGAGGGCCTCGGTCCTGGTTCTGGGACCCCTCGTTGCCAGGATGGGGCGGGCGAAGGTTTCTCTTCCGGGAGGGTGCGCTATCGGCGCCAGGCCGATCAACTTGCACCTCAAGGCGCTTCAGGCGCTGGGGGCTGAAATAGACCTGAAAGAGGGTTATGTAGAAGCCCGGGCAGAGAGGTTGAAAGGCGCCACCATTTATTTCGACATATCAACGGTAACGGGTACGGAAAATATAATGATGGCTGCAGTGCTCGCAGAAGGGACAACAATTATCAAAAATGCCGCACGGGAGCCGGAGGTGGTAAATCTTGCCGACGTATTAAATAGTATGGGCGCTAATATCCGGGGTGCAGGTACCGATGTAATCACAATTGAAGGGGTAAAAGGTTTGCAACCAACGGAAGCGACGGTAATTCCTGACAGGATAGAGGCGGGGACCTATCTGATGGCCGCGGCTATGACGGAAGGTGATTTGACCCTTATGGGGTGTAATGGAGATTATATGGAGGCCCCTATAACGAAGCTGAAAGATACCGGGCTGGCCATCTCTTCAGTAGAGGGTGGATTAAGGGTTAAGGGCACGCGGGAAATATGCAGTGTTGACGTGAAAACACTTCCCTATCCGGGGTTTCCAACGGATCTTCAGGCCCAGATGATGGCGTTGATGACGGTAGGAAAGGGAATCAGCGTCATAAGGGAGACGGTTTTTGAAAATAGATTCATGCATGTAAACGAATTGCTGCGTATGGGTGCCAATATAGCGATTGAGGGGAACAGCGCCATTATAAAGGGAGTTCAAAATCTCCGGGGCGCCCCGGTAATGGCTACGGACCTGAGGGCATCCGCTTCCCTTGTCCTTGCCGGGTTAGCGGCAGAGGGGAAGACAGAAATATCCAGGGTCTATCATATAGACAGGGGCTATGAAAGGATCGTTGAAAAACTCTCTTCTCTTGGCGCTGATATTAAAAGGATAACATGAGAATAATTTATACAGATGATCGGTCATTTGACGCGGAGATGGCCCGGATACAGAATCGGGGCAAAACAGTCGATTCCGCAATCGCTAAAGTAGTAAATGAAATAGTGCAGGATGTGGCGGCGCGAGGTGATAAAGCCCTCTTCGAGTATACGAAAAAATTTGACGGGGTCTCTCTCGATGGTCGGTCCCTTGAGGTGTCGGCACAGGAAAAGGAGTCGGCTTTAAAAAGTATAGGTGCAAGGGATAATGAGTTGCTCAAGCTCGCCGCCCGGCGTATAGAAGGCTTTCACAGGAAACAGTCTGTAACTTCCTGGTTCACCGTGGATGACGATGGCGTCGAACTGGGCCAGTTGATACGTCCTCTGGATAGAGTCGGCATTTACGTTCCGGGAGGTCTTGCCTCCTATCCTTCGACCGTTCTCATGGCAGGCATTCCGGCCAAGATTGCCGGTGTCGGGGAAATTTTTATGATAACCCCTACTCAGGGGAAAGGGGTTAATCCCCTTATCATTGCGGCGGCGAACATGAGCGGTGTTGATCGTATATTCAAGGTTGGGGGAGCCCAGGCAGTTGCTGCCCTTGCCTATGGCACCGAATCTGTCCCCGCGGTTGACAAGATTGTGGGTCCGGGAAATGTCTATGTCTCGACGGCAAAAAAAATGGTCTATGGGATTGTGGGCATAGATATGATTGCCGGTCCCAGTGAAATCGTGATCATTTCTGATGGCGCGGTAAAGCCATCCATAGTCGCGGCGGATCTCTTGTCTCAGGCAGAACATGATGAAATGGCGAGCGCTATCCTCCTTACGCCGATCAAAAAATTTGCCCTTGAGGTTGCCGCCGAAGTCGATTCTCAATTAAAAAGCCTGAGGAAGATGGGAATTGCAGCTAAAGCCATTGAGGATTATGGAGCTGTTATAGTAACAGGAAATATGGAAGAGGCGGTGGCAATTGCAAACAGATTTGCTCCAGAGCATTTGGAGTTGATGGTGAAAAAGCCCCGAGAGCTTCTCGACAAGATAAAAAATGCCGGCGCCGTGTTCCTGGGAGACAGTTCTCCGGAAGTTTTGGGGGATTATATCGCAGGACCCAGCCATATACTCCCCACCGGGGGGACGGCACGCTTTTCTTCCCCCTTGGGTGTTTATGATTTTGTCAAAAGGATGAGTGCCATTTCTTTTTCCGATAAGTCCCTTCGAAAATATGGCGAATCGGCCAGGAGATTTGCAGAAATTGAAGGCCTTGATGGCCATGGAAGGTCGATAACGGAGAGACTCAAATAAGATGTGGTCGTATCTTAATTGTCTTGACATAATGGTGAATAATTAATATTTAAACCGCGGTGCGGGCGTAATTCAGCGGTAGAATGTCAGCTTCCCAAGCTGGACGTCGTGGGTTCGATTCCCATCGCCCGCTCCATACTATTTTTTAATTGCATATTTATTATTAATGTGCTAGATTTCCACGTGAATTTTTCTAAGTGGGCGATGCCCACTTTTTTATTTTATATTGAGCATGAAAAACTATAACAATGCGTACCGGACACAAATTGTCGATTTAATCGACCCTGTTATTGAATCTGAAAATATGGAACTGGTCCATGTTGAATGTTTGAAGGGCAAGATTCGCTGGATTGTGCGGGTTTATATAGATAAAGAAGGCGGTGTTACAGTCGATGACTGTGCTGAAATCAGCAAACAGCTTGGCGACCTGCTGGATGTGAATGAAGTTCCTCCGGGGTCTTATACGTTGGAGGTGTCATCGCCCGGTCTGGATAGACCCCTTGCCCGGGACAGGGATTTTATGAAATACAGGGGATGTAAAGTTAAGATAAGAGTCAGTGAAAAGACGGATGGGAAAAGGAATTTTACAGGCAGACTGATAGATTATTTAGAAGAAGAAGGTAAAAAAAATCTCATATTAGACGTAGATGGAAAGACTTATCAGATATCAAGAGAAATGGTAGTTAAGGCAAATCTTCAATATGAGTTTTAATTTGGAGGATTTTTTACATGTTACCAGAGCTTGGACGTCTCATCGAAATGATAGTGAAGGAAAAGGGCATAGACAGAGAGATAATTGTAGATGCCCTGGAAACAGCCGTTTTGACTGCTGCTAAAAAGAAACTGGGTCTCGATTTGGATTTAGAGGCGCAGTACAATGAAGAAACCGATGAGATAGAGATTTTCCAGTTTAGGACAGTGGTTGAAACGGTTTTGAATCCGAATAGCCAGCTCTCACAGGAGGAGGCCCGAGAAAATTTGGATACCGACGCGGAACTGGGTGACAGTCTCGGAACGAAAATAGAAACAAATACTTTTGGAAGGATTGCCGTCCAGACAGCTAAACAGATTATAATCCAGAAAGTGAAAGATGCGGAACGGGACAACATTTATGGGGAATACAAGGGTCGGAAGGGAGAGCTGATAAACGGCTTTGTCCAGAGGTTTGAAGGCGGAAACATTATTGTCAACCTGGGCAGAACGGAAGGTGTTATTCCTCACTCTGAACAGATACACAGGGAGACATTCAAGAGAGGCGAGAGGGTCAGGGCATATATGTATGATGTCAAAAGAATATCAAAAGGTCCTCAAATATTACTATCCAGAACTCACCCGGCCTTTCTGAAGACACTTTTCGAACTTGAAGTGCCCGAGATTTCCGAAGGGTTGATTGAAATCGTAAGTATCGCAAGAGAACCGGGCAATAGAGCAAAAATAGCTGTTAAAACAATGGACAAGGATATCGATCCTGTTGGAGCCTGTGTCGGTATGAGGGGCTCGAGGGTGCAGGGTGTGGTACAGGAGTTAAGGGGAGAGAAGATAGATATTGTACCCTATTCGGACGACCAGGTAAGATACGTTTGTAATGCCCTCTCCCCTGCCAAGGTTGACCGGGTATACATGTATGACGATACGCGTTCAATGGAGGTTGTCGTACCCGACGAACAACTCTCACTCGCTATTGGAAAAAGTGGACAAAATGTGAGATTGGCTGCAAGACTTACCGGATGGAAGATTGATGTTAAAAAGGAGTCTCTTGTGGCAGAACAGGATGAGGCGGGATACAAGTCACTCTTGAGCATTCCCGGTGTTGGTGAGCGGACCGCCCAACTATTGTTTGATGAAGGGATAAAGAGCGTTACGTCCGTGGCTTCTGCTGACACTGAAATGCTTAGTTCCATTAAAGGTATCAGCGAAAAGAAGGCGATTGCCTTGATTGAAGGGGCTAAACAGGCAATTAATTTAGAACTGGAAGAAAAGGATTCTTAGTTATTTCTTCGAAATATACTAAAATGTCGGAAAGACATTTCAACGGCAAAGAGTAATGCTTACGGGGTCATATGATTACGGGTCAAATTCTTTGCTAATAGAATAATCAGGAGTTTAAGAAATGTCCAAAACAAGGGTTTACGAGTTGGCGAAAGAACTCGATGTGGACAGTAAAGATTTTATCGTTCGCTTAGAAAAGCTGGGTATAGCTGTAAAGTCTTATTCAAGCACACTTGAAGACGACGAGGTGGAAAGAGTGAAAAGGGAGTTTCACCTTGGCGGAAGAAAAGAGATTGTGGAGAAAAGGATAAAGACGTCAGTTATCAGAAGGAGAGTCATCCGCCAGCCTGTAGAGAAGGAAGAAATCAAACCGGCTGAAACTGTGGAGGCGGGTTCGGATGAGCCTGAAGTAGAGCAAAAGCCGGCTGTAGAAGCGAAAGAAGAAGTTAGAACAGTTGAAGAAATAAAGGAGCATGAAGAAAAAGTTTCTGAGGAAGCAAAGGAAGAAAAAGAAATACCAAAGACTGCTACAAAAGAGGCGGTAAAAGGAAAAGAACCCGAAAGAAAATTAAAGAAGGTCGTGCCGGCCGCGGTTTCAGGGGAAAAGAAAAAGGCGGCTGTTCCCGAGGAGAAACCTGAAGATGTATCGCTAGAGGCGCAGCCGGATAAAAAGAAAAAACGTCCCGTGGAAGTTGTGGTGGAAGAAGTCCCGGCGCGGAAAAAGGCCTTTGTTAAACAGCGTATTGAGAAGAGAGAAAAACGTACAAGAAGGGGTGGGGCGTTTGTAAGGCATAGGAATTGGAAGGAAGATAAGAAGACATTAACCGGCAAGATGAAAGAGACGGAGATCACAACCCCAAAGGCGATTAAGAGAAGAATAAAGGTAGGAGAGGCGATAAGAGTGGGAGCCCTTGCCCAGAAAATGGGAGTAAAGGCTGGCGAATTGATCGGTAAACTGGTTTCAATGGGCATGATGGTTACTATAAATCAATCAATAGATATTGATGTGGCGAGTCTGGTGGCGGGTGAATTTGGATATCAAATTGAATCTGTAGGCAATGAATATGATGAAATCACCCAGAAGGTGGAATCCGCGCCGGAGAAACTGAAACCGAGGGCGCCGGTCGTAACAATTATGGGGCATGTTGATCATGGGAAAACCTCACTATTGGATGCGATCAGGGAGACAAATGTAATAGGGGGAGAGGCGGGAGGAATCACGCAGGCAATTGGTGCATATCATGTGCACATCAATGACAGGGATATCGTTTTTGTAGATACTCCCGGGCACGAGGCCTTCACAGCAATGCGGGCAAGAGGCGCCCAGGTAACCGATACCGTTGTTCTGGTAGTGGCTGCCGATGATGGGGTTATGGAACAAACGGTAGAGGCTATTAACCACTCCAAGGCCGCAGGGGTGCCCATTATAGTTGCCATAAATAAGATTGACAAGCCTAATGCCGATATAGATCGCATTACACAGCAGCTAGCTGAGCATGAGCTCGTTCCTGAAGCATGGGGAGGGGATACCATATATGCGGAAATTTCAGCAAAGATGAAAACAGGGATAGAGGAACTTCTGGAATTAATACTTCTTCAGGCTGATATAATGGAGCTTAAGGCCGATCCGGATAGGGCTGCCCAGGGAATCATAATCGAATCGAAACTTGACAGGGGGAGGGGCCCCGTTGCGACTGTCCTGATACAGGAAGGAACTCTGAGAGAAGGGGACGCCTTTGTTTCTAAAACCGAGTATGGCAAGGTCAGGGCTATGATCAGCGATAAAGGGGAACGGTTGAATGAGGCAGGGCCTTCCACCCCCGTGGAAGTAATAGGCTTTTCTCAGGTTCCCCAGGCCGGCGTGGATTTTATCTGTGTCGACGATGAGAAAAAGGCGCGTGGTATTGGTGAGTACTGGCTCCTCAAGGAAAGGCAGAAAGAGCTTTCCAAGACCTCAAAGCTGACCCTCGAACAACTGTACGACAGGATTAAAGAGGGGGCAAAAGAGTTTGATGTTATCGTTAAGGGAGATGTTCAGGGTTCTGTGGAGGCGCTTTCCGAGGCCCTGTTGCAGCTCAGTACCGACGATGTGAAACTGAAGATAATTCATAGCTCAACGGGGTCAATCACGGAAACAGACATAATGCTGGCCTCTGCATCTGACGCTATCATTATAGGCTTTAATACAGGGTGCGATTCCAGAGTTTCAGAACTCGCCGAGAAAGAGGGCGTCGCAATAAAGGGTTACGACGTGATCTATAATGCCATTGCAGACGTGAAGGCCGGCATGGAAGGGTTGCTGGAACCCGACTACGAAGAAGTTTTTGAAGGAAGGGCCGAGATACGAGAACTCTTCAAGATTCCCAAGGCGGGAGTTATTTCGGGTAGCTACGTTACTGAAGGCAAGGTGACAAGAAACTCCAATATACGGGTATTGCGGGACGGCACCCCGATACATGATGGAAAGATTCTTTCACTGAAAAGGTTTAAAGATGATGCTAAGGATGTCCAGTCCGGCTTTGAGTGCGGTATCGGGATAGACGGCTTTGATGATGTCAAGGTGGGGGACATTCTTGAGATATATACCAGTAAAGAGGTTGCAAGAAAGTTGTAACATTTTATATATGGTAGTCGGTATCGGAATAATTGAGATCTTTATTGTAGAGAGCAGGTCTTTGAAGGAAAAAAGGGGTGTTCTGCGTAGAATTGTGAGCAGGACGCAAAACAAGTTCTCCATTTCCATAGCTGAAGTTGGCGAAAATGATGAATGGAAGAGGGGACAGATAGGTTTCGCTGTGGTGGGAAACGATAGAAGCTTTGTCAACTCAAGGCTTGATAAGATTATAAAATTCATAGCAGATCTCAAGATTGCCGATGTGATCAATTCTGAAATTGAGCTAATCAATATATCCGATACTGCCGATAATTGCGGGTATAAGGAAGGTAAAAGTAATGAGTTTTAAGAGGTCTGACAGGGTAGCCGATCTGATAAGGGCTGAAATTTCAGATATCTTATTGAAACAGGTGAGAGACCCGCGGACAAGGAATGTTACCGTAACGGGCGTAAAGGTGACCGATGATCTACGGTTGTCCAAGGTGTTTTTTGTTTCCATGGGGGAGGATGTTTCCAGTAATGAAGCACAAGAGGGGCTTGAAAGGGCATCGGGATTTTTAAGGAGAGAGATGGGAAAGAGATTGCAGCTTCGCCATGTTCCGGAATTAAAATTCATTTTTGATGAATCTTTTGAATATGGAGATCGAATAGAAAGACTGCTTGCTGATATACACGAAAGAGAGACATCGGATGTTAGACAAAATAGCTGATATTATAAATTCTTCCAAGACCTTTCTTGTTACCACTCACATAAGGCTTGATGGAGATGCACTGGGATCGGAACTTGCCACGTATCATATTCTTAATGATCTGGGAAAGGATGTTGTTGTGTACAATCAGGACAAGACACCTGATGTTTACAAATTTCTTCCCGGCGCTGATGTCGTTGTTCATACCCTTGACGCGGTTGAGAGCTTTGATGTTGCCATTATTCTGGACTGCAGTGAACTTGATAGAGTTGGAGATCAGGCGAGTCACATACAGTCTGCAGCAAGGGATATCGTTAGTATTGATCACCATATATCAAACGATAATTTTGGAGATCATTCTCTTGTTGATCCTTCGGCAAGTTCCACGGGAGAAATCATTTACAGGTTTTCGGAGGCGTTGAAGGTAAGTCTAACCAAGGACATTGCGACAAACATCTACACAGCTATTATGACCGATACTGGATCATTCCGTTATTCCAATACCACGAGCAATACCTTTAAGCTGGCGGCAAAGCTGATCGAAAGAGGTGCCGATTTCAGGTTAATATCCGAACTTATATATGAGACCAAACCCCTGCCGCAGATAAGGCTTATGGGGATGACGCTGGACACGCTGGAGTTTCATGAAAATGGGAAGATAGGTTCCGTGCTGGTAACTCAAAAGATGCTTAGAGATGCGGGGGCCTTGAATGAACACACGGAGGGGATTGTAGATCTGGTTCGTTCTGTAAAGGGGACTGAAGTTGCCCTCTTTTATTTTGAAATGGCAGAGAATGATTTTAAGGTCAGCCTGCGATCGAAAAGAGAGATAGACGTGGCACGCATAGCCGGAGAATTTGGGGGCGGTGGACATGTAAATGCGTCAGCTTGCAGGATTAAAGGTGATATAGAAACCATTAAGAGAAGGCTCGTTAATGTGATCTGCGCTATGGAGAGTGAGAGGGTCAATTAATTGGGTTCTTTCGTAATAAAGGTGTTTATGCGAGGGTTCATCAACTTAAATGCGAAAGTGATATTAATTGCAATTAAATGCTGACATCGATAACCGAGAACTGAAATATGAATGGCACAGTGATTGTAGATAAGCCTGCGGGCAGGACATCTTTTGATATTGTTCATGACATAAGAAATGTTCTCAATATAAAAAAAATAGGCCACACGGGGACACTCGATCCGCTGACCACAGGAGTGCTTCCCGTATGCATCAACGAGGCGACAAAACTTATACAGTTCTTTGCAGAAGATGATAAGGAATATCGGGCCACAATGCTTTTAGGTGTAGAGACAGATACGCTCGATATGGAGGGGAAGGTTGTGGCACGGAAACTTCCCGACGTAACTGTAGATGAGATAGAGGATGTGATACAATCATTTACCGGAGCCATTGAGCAGAGGGCACCCAGGTATTCGGCTATTAAATTCAAGGGGAAACCTCTCTATAAATGGACGCGAGAAGGCGTAGATATCACCCCGCCCTTAAGGACGATTGAAATTTACGGAATTATCATAGAGGATATAGCATTGCCCTACGTTAGTTTTGTCGTCTCCTGTTCGAAAGGCACCTACATAAGATCCCTGTGTGCCGATATCGGCAACAGATTAGGCTGTGGGGCCTGCCTGTACAGGCTTAGGAGAGTGAAAAGCGGATATTTCAGGGAAGAATCGGCGATAACCCTTGAAGGGCTTAACAAAGAGGAAAAGAAGCAGAGCATAATGGAAAATCTTATTCCAATGGCGGAGATGTTGCCTCAACTTCGTTCCATCATAGTAGATGCCGAGATTGCCGGTAAGATAAAAAATGGATATCAACCAGGAATAGATGTATTGAAAAGTTATAACACCGATACGCTTGCGGAAGGTGACTTGGTCAAATTTGTCCTGGAAGGCAATCACATCGTTGCCATTGCAAGGATGCTTTGTTCTTCCGAGGAGATTACTCCTTCGCGCGCAGACGGAGGCGTAGCCAAGATTTTGAGGGTGTTCAATAATTGATTTTGGCGATTCATGACGGGCATGGATTTCAGAATGAAATTCTTGCTGTTATATTTTGCATTTTGGTTTATAATTCCGTTGTCTCATTTGGTGGCAATGGAAGATTGTAATTTATCTTTATGAAAAATTGGAAACGCGAATTCCATATAGATATTACATTTACATAAGGGAGGAGTTGAGACTGTGTTAACTGAAGAGAAGAAAAAGGAGGCAATTAGCAACTTTCAAGCACATAAAAGCGATACAGGGTCTCCGGAAGTACAGGTTGCTCTTCTGAGTGCAAGGATAGAGTATTTAACGGAGCATTTTAAGGTTCATAAAAAAGATCATCATTCTCGAAGGGGGCTTCTAAAACTGGTTGGCAGAAGACGAAGGCTCTTGGATTATCTTAAAACAAAGGATATTGAGAGATACAGAGAGATAATCAAACGACTTGGATTGAGAAGGTGACACATTAAAAGGAGAAAAATAAAAATATGAGTGAAATATTTAAAACGGCTTTTGCTGGGAGAGATATCTCCGTGAAAACCAATTATGTGGCCGGCCAGGCAGATGGAGCTGTCATGGTTATTTATGGTGAAACCGTAGTAATGATTACCGTGGTTTCCCAGACAACTAAGCGGGAGGGCGTAGACTTTATGCCACTGACCGTCGATTATCAGGAAATGACGTCGGCGGCAGGCAAGATTCCCGGGGGATTTTTTAAACGAGAA
>JAUVXT010000002.1 GCA_030603465.1 Deltaproteobacteria bacterium | reverse complement strand
ATTCCCTACCCCTATCTTCATCTTTTGTTTATTGATTTTCTACCTCAGTTTTTTAATCCGGCAAGGAATTCCCCTTAATTGAACAGTTCCCAGTACCGGATTGAAGGAAGAATTTCCGTCGGTAAGCATATTTATATTAGACTCCCGCCACCCGAAGAGTTCCTTTACGCCCATCTCGGGAAACCACCAGCCATAGTCCGCCATGACAACGCCCGGATGAATCGATTCCGTTAGAATCGCATTAAATCGGGCGTTCCCGCAGGGTGAAGCCACTTCCACATTATCACCCATATTAATATCGTTTTCTTCTGCCGTTCGAGGATTGATCTTTATCCCCGGCCCTCCCGATTTTTTGCGAAGAGATTCGAGATCGCGATAGGCTGTATGAAAAAAGTATTTCGATTTCGCCGACGTCAACAGAAGAGGGAATTCGTCATTCCCTCTTTTCCGCATATCGGCCGCAGGAAGGGGATCGTACCCTTCTTTCTCCATGATAGAGGAATAGAGTTCCACCTTACCCGATGGTGTGGGGAAGCCCTTTTCCCTGTATTTGAAGTAACGCTTCTCCCCCTTCAACAAACCTTCCCTGCAAAATTGTTCATAAGTAAGGCGGGCGGGCGCAAGTACCTCGTCAAGACAATCTTCGATATCTTCCCAAAAATACCGGCCCAATCCAAGCCTCTTACCCATTTCATTGATGATCTTTATGTCGGGCCAGCATTCGCCCTGCGGTTCCACAATCTTCGGTCGCGCCTCGACATATCCGTGGACCATTCCATATTGTCCGATATCGTTGAATTCCATATTAGTAGCAACAGGAAGGACTAAATCGGCAAGGACTGCCGTGGGTGTCATAAAGAGATCCGATACCATCAGGAAGTCCAGTTTATTAAGGGCATGGAAAACATCCTGCGAGCCCGCGTAACTCATGACGGGATTACTGCCCTGAATGAAGAGCGCCTTGATGGGATAGGGCCTTTCATCAAGTATCGTCTTTATTAACAGTGACCCGGGGATGGCGGGCACGCAAAGGGATGTCCCGTAGTGGGCACTGATGGATTTCTTTTTTTTCTCCCCGGCGCTGTCCATCCCGATAAACTTTCGCGGAGACAGGACGGGTGGAAAGGTGGCCTGGATATTTCCTCCCGGGACATCCAGATTTCCGGTAATAGCCATGAGGATAGTCAGAGCACGGCAGGTGCTTGAATTGTTTATGCTGTTATTATCGATTGCGTTCCCGCAGTGTAAAATGGCAGGATGGGATTCTGCATAGAGTCTTGCAGCCTGAACAATTTTTTTCTCCGGAATCCATGTTTCCTTCGAAACCATCCCCGGAGTGTAGGGCAGGACGGAATCCCTCAAAGCATCGAATCCTGTCGTCCATTCCTTGACAAAGATCTCGTCAAACAATCCTTCGGAGCTGATAACATGCAAAAACCCCAGAGCCAGTATATCATCGGACCCCGGCTTGATCTGAAGCCATAGATCGGCCTTTCGTGCCAATTCAGTTTCGCAGGGATCCACCACGATCAGTCCGGGTTTGTTATCTTCCAGACAGCGTTCCACCTGGGTTCCCAGAATCCCTTCTTCATTTGTATCGAAGGGGTTGCTCCCCCAGAGCATAACACATCGGGACGGCATTTCATAATCAGGCACGGGAAGGAATCCGCAGGTAACTCTCGCCATAAGCTCTCTGGGCCAATGGCAGACATCGTTTCTGGCCGCTACATTAGAAATTCCGAAGCTATTGGCAAGTCGCATAAGCAAGAGATGTTCCAGTCCCTTCGGGGCGCCCTGCATGAATGCAACTGCTTCCGCACCATACCGTTCCTTTGAATGCTTCAATTGCGAGGAGGCGTATTCCAATGCCTCATCCCAGGATATTTCCTCCCATTTGCCTTCGCCCCGTTTACCCCTTCTCCGGAGGGGCCTCTTCAGCCTGTCGGGATGATAGATCCTTTCCAGAGAGGCCATGCCTTTTGCACATATATAGCCCCTGCTTCTGTCATGATCTTTGTCAGGCAAGACACGTATCGCCTTGCCGTTATCTATCAATACCTTAAGGCCACACCCGCCATGATCAAAACGGGAACAACAGGTCTTAACCCATTTCGCATTTACCATACAGGGCCTCCAACATTCAACCAACGCTATGAGGATCATAAAGGAAAGAAACTCATGGCAGTGCCAATATTTTACCAACCGATCATGCTGGCTTACATATTTCAACTCTGCAATCTTGACGACTTCGTAAGAAGTCTTTTCCGAGCGGATTGAAGCTCTCCGCAACAAGTTGCGGGGAATCTCCGACCGTTTAATGATTTCGTTAACACACTTATCCCGTTTATCGGGGTAAGAAAAATTTTATTTTTTATTCGCTCGCTAACCTCGCCGCAAGCAGCAGAGGAATGCGCTCGCTGTTCAGTTCGCTATCCGCAATGGAAGTACTTTTCAACATACTCTTCCAGTTTCTCCGGATCTATTATAATTTCTTCCCTGATATTCTCATCATTGAAACTTTTAAGCTTTTGTATGTTTTTGTCGATAAGCTCAGAGGGAAAACCGATCCCATCGTACAAAGCTCTGTCGGCTTCAAGAGACCTTCCCGATTCAACGCATGACCCGGGGAGGTCGTCATATTTATCTGCCAGTTTTTTATCCTTAAAGATATTTTCAGTTAAATAGAGATCCTCTGCAATCTTTAGTGATTCATCAGGATTAGTCAGGCCCCAGTGTATAGCCGCTCCAATTGCAGAAAGGAGATGGTAAGGATTTGATGACAGGTCCGGAGACCTTATTTCAAAGGTCTGTTTTTCGGGAAGTTCAAAGGGTACTCTTACTTCACCATAGTTGAGAATCTGTCCTATATTAGCCATATTCTCGCCCCACCCGAGGGGAATTCTCACCAGGACAGACCTGTTTCTCGGTCCCCAGCATATCTTCGTAGGCGCTTCCTGATTGGGAACCAGTCTCAGATACGATGTAGGGATCATATTCCCGAAGGCGGTAATACTCTTCGCATACTTGAGGGTTCCGCCGATCATCTGCCTGGCGATAAGACTTAATTGCCCGTCTTCCCCTGTCATAACACCTTTGCCGTCCATCTCGCCGCAAAGGTGTATATGCAGACCGGAACCTGCGTGCCCCACTTCTATCTTCGGCGAGAAGGTAACGGTAACTCCCAGTTCCGCCGCCACATTTCTTATTATCCATTTAGCTATCGTCATGTGATCAGCCATATCCTCTATGATTTCCGGGAGGAGTTCTATTTCATGCTGTTCCGCCACCTTTGTTCCCTTGGGAGGGAGATCGCCCACTTCCGAATGGGCATATTTCACCTTTATTCCACACCTGCTGAGCGTCGTCAGGATCTCTTCTCTAAGGGCTTCACCCTTTACGAAGGGCGCCGACTCGTGATAATTCCTCTGTGGAACTGAAGGAAACCCGTCATCTTCTACATCCATAATGACATAGTATTCAAGCTCACCCAACGCCTTAAGCCTTATTCCCGTATCCTCTATAATTTTTCTGCTCACCATTTTCACAATATTGTGCGGCCCGATTCCAAGCGGCTTTCCGCTATTGTCAATGTAAGAGCACATAAGGTTCAGTGATGGTATTGAACTGAAGGGATCCACAAAGGCGTTCTTGTATCTCGGCACCACATAAACGTCGGAGCTTGCCGCGTCTATATAGGGAAAGAGGCTCGAGCCATCCACTCTTTCTCCCGCTTCAAGTATAAGATCAATATAGTCGAGATTCGTTACAGGGAAATTCAGTTTCTTAATTCTTCCATCGTCACCTGGATAGCAGAAATTAACTATCTCTATATCGTTTTCCCTTATAAAATGAATTATATCTTCCTTTGTAAAGTCATCGGGCTGTTTTTTCAAAAACTTTACCAAGAGATTCATCTCCATGCCGTATTCATTCTTTTCACATGTGATATTCCTCGCTGTCATCAAACCCTCCTTCAAAGGTAATAATACATTATATTAATAGGTTATGAGCGTTCTGAAATGCCGCATATCGGAAATTCAGTTTTTAGTTTATGTGAATCGACATTCATCGTCGTCAATGCCGCCGTTTATGATTCTATGCCCAATACCCTGGCCGCATTGACACCAAGGATCTTTTGCTTTGAATCATCGCTCATCTCCAGGCCCTTTATGACCTGGATATTCTCCTTGATGGTCGGCACTCCGGGCCAATCCGACCCATATATCACCTTGTCCGCTATCCTATCCATGTCTGGAAAATATTTCAAAAGCAGTGTCGGGGGAAGACCTGATATCTCCATATAGACATTCTCATGAAGCCTGGCCAGTCCGAATGCCCGGTCATACCAGAAGGGACGGCCACTGTGACACTGAACCAGCGTCAGTTCAGGGAAATCCACGGCCACATCATCAATATAGAGAGGATCTCCATACTTCAGTCTGGAACCTGTAAATATCGATGACCCTAAATGCATGGATACCGGCATACCCAGTTCCTGAGCTTTCGCGTAGAGCGGATAGATCATGGCATCATTGGGATAATAATGCTGGTAAGTAGGATAGAGTTTCAATCCTCGAAAACCGTACTCCAGTACCAGCTTTTCCAGTTCTTTGGCCGGCAAGGGGGAAGTACAGGGATTGACGCTGGCAAAGGGTATCAGCCGGGGGCTTTTGGAGCAAAACTCGGCCACATATTCATTATCCGCAATCCCGGTGGTAATCGGCGCCAATTCCGCCAGTATCACGGCATAATCGATACCCCCTTCGTCCATCAATCCGAGAAAGGCCTCGGGCGATGAATATGTTTCTATCAGCCAATCCGTGCGATCGCCCCATTTGCTGCGAATATAATCCGCGTAACTCCGGGTCATGGTCTGATAATAGGCAGTATGGACATGAAAATCTATAATCATACTTAACTCCTCGTTATCGAATCGATTCGCACACACTTTTTCCGGCACTTCTGACAGACACCGCTATGGTACTGGCGAAGCTGAACATGCTCCGTATCGATGTGATGTTTGTAGAAATAGTGTCGATTGCATACGCGGCAGTAACCTCTGAGATAAGAAAGGTCTGCTTTTTTTTCTTCTTTCCCAGAAATGCTACCTTTTTTAGAATCGTTCATATCAATTCCCTCTGTTTTCTCTTTCATTTATCCCTTCAGCAATATGAGGGCATCGACTGCTTTTACGCCTTTCCCATATTCCAGGGCGATCAGGGGATTTATATCCAATTCAGCGATAACATCTTTGAAATCGTTGGCCAGACAGGCAACCTTGAGCAGGGTATTGGAAATGGCGGCAATATCAGACGCTTTTCTACCTCTCACACCCTGAAGAATCTTATATCCACAAATCTCCCGAACCATATTTTCCATATCCACCGTACTCACAGGTAAGACCTTTATGGATACATCCTTCATAACTTCTACAAGGATTCCTCCCAGACCAAACATCATTGCCGGTCCAAAGGGTTCTTTGCGGGAGACACCGATGATCGTTTCAACACCCTTCTCAACGATCATTTTCTGAATCAATACTCCCTGTATTCTTGCATCAGCCCTATATTTCTTCCCGTTCGCGATAACTTCTTCATAGGCATTTTTCAATTGACCTTCCGATTCAATGTTCAACCTGATAACACCCGCCTCCGTTTTGTGAAGTATGTCGGAAGAAACAAGCTTTGCAACGACGGGATATCCGATCTTTCCGGCTATGCTGGCCGCTTCATCGGGAGAATTCGCCAAGGCTTCCTCCACCGTGGGAATGCCGTAAGCCTGAAGAACCCCTTTTGCCTCGTACTCATTCAGTGACTTATCGCCTCTATCTCGCGCACCCTGAATGATCTTCATCGCCCTTTCCCTGCGGTCGGAAGGCATCTCTACCAATTTCTCATCCAGAGGTTCGGGTGTCTTGTATTTTCTCCTGAATTCATCATAGCTGACAATCGCGTTCATGATCTCGGCACAACCGGTAGCCGTTTCAGATACATGGATGCCATTATCGGTAAGATGTTTGACCCACTCTTTTGGTCCTTCGGGCCAGCAAACCACCATGGTCTTGCCGCCCTTGTAGTCACGGGCTATATCCGTAAGCCCCCTGGCTCTGATTTCGGCGGTGGCCTTTGACATCAGAAGAAAGGGTACAACGATATCAAAATCATCCACTTTCATCATCACTTCCGTGGCATCCTTGATCAACCCCGGAACACTCAGGGTTTGTCCTGTAAGATCGATCGGGTTCTTTATCGAACCGAAGGCCGGAACGACCTCCTTCAGCTTTTCAGCCGTTGACCCCGTCACTTCAGGAACCGTCATTCCAAACTCGGTGCAGCGTTCCGTCAGGAGTATTCCGCCACCCCCCGACTCGGTCATGATCCCAACCCTTTTCCCACGAGGATAGGTATCTGTTGACGATAAGGCCATCGAATAATCGATCAAATCATGAACATCCTTCGCAACAATCACTCCCTTTTGTTTGAAAATCGCGTCATAAGATTCCGCCGACCCGATAATGGTTCCGGTATGCGATTGAGCGGCCCTCTGAGAAGCTTCAGTACCACCAACCTTCAAGATAATCACCGGTTTGCCCTTTTTCGCGGCCCGGTCTAATGCGCTGATAAACTTTTGACCATCCTCGACACCTGCCAGGAATCCTGCTATCACCTTCGTCTGCGGATCATCAACCATGTATTCAAGAAAATCACAGAACTCCAGATCCGCTTCATTTCCCGTTGCCGCCCAGTGACTCATGCCAAGACCCACCTTCATGGCCCGATCAAATATGGTGGCTCCAAAGGCGCCACTCTGTGTGATGAGCCCCGTATTTCCCGGTATCATCTCCTTAATGACCTCGACGGACTGTGAAAATGTTGCCACCGTCTTGTTAACAATGCTGACAAATCCATTCGTGTTGGGACCGTAGATAAGCATCCCCGTCTCTTTCGCGAATTCAGTCAGTTTAAGTTGTTCTTTTCTGCCATCTTCACCGACCTCAGAAAATCCTCCACTTATAACAACGGCCGCCTTTACGCCTTTACGAAGTCCCTTCTCCAGGTTCGGCAGTACGTATTTGGTAGGAACTATGACCATGAGTATATCAATATCACCCGGCACATCGTCCAGACTGGGATAACACTTGATACCCGCAATCTCATCGTATTTCGGATTTATGGGGTAGATCTTCCCCGGATAACCAAAACGAAGCATATAAGCCAGGGGCCTGCCGCTCAGTTTATTCAGGTCTGAAGACGCGCCTAAAATCGCGATTGACCGCGGATTAAAAAGATATTCAAGATTTTTTATTCTATTATTATTCATATCATGTTTTCCTCCCGATAAAGTCTTATCGCTTGTTCTCTCTGAAATAACATCAATATGAGACCCCTGAAAGAATAATTCCAGAGGTCCCGTAAGATTATTGTCCGAAATATCCGGGTATTATCTATTCCGCTTTTGGTGTGGTATACCGTTTATCGGGATCAAGTTCCCTCAAAATGGTAAGCTCCTTCTCCGTTGGAGCCTTGGTATACTCGATTTTATCGGGTATGATCATTTCAAATCCCGTCCTCTCCTCGACCTCTTCTATTGTTGCACCCGGGTGAAGGGTCTCCAGGCACATCCTCTTAGACTCTTTCTCAAATCCGAATATGCCCAGGTGCGTTATAACCTTGTAAATGCCTCCGGCAAGCAAACCGGCATCCTTGCGGCTGGTTCCACCCTGCAGGTAGCCCGGGGTGGTAATGAAGTCGACCTTCTCTACGAAGCGCTTCTTCTCATGATGCATGGCCACCAGTATTTTCGATGCCAGACTTGCTATATCATTGGCGCCACCGGTCCCGGGAAGTCTGACCTTCGGATTATCGGGATCGCCGATAAAGGAGCTGTTCAGGTTCCCGTACTGATCGATCTGGGCGCCCCCAAGAAATCCATAATCTACATATCCCCTTTGCTGAAGAAGCAGAATGTCCGTAATCGAAAGTAGCATATTGGCCCTTCTGGCCGCCCTCTGCTCATTGGTACTTGGAGGCAATTTCCCTATTTGTATATCCGGTCCTATTACACCCCCTTCAAAGAGAATGGTTAATGTGGGTGCATGTAATTTCTGCGCGAGTATACAGGATATTAAAGGCATCCCGGCTCCGCCAAAGACAATCTTTCCATCCTCGAGGAACCTGGCGCTCATAATGGCAACCAGTTCGGCTGTGTTGTAATCTAACTTAGTCATTGTAAATCCCCCTTCCTTCGATGGTTGCATCCAGAATATTCTTGAATCCAATCTTTTCAATATACTCATTCCAGTTGGCCGGAGCATAAACATACTCATCCAAGTATTCCTTTACGCCGTCGGGACCCCTGCCCATCATCAGCTTTACGTAGTAATCCATGTGTTTGAATGCCGGCTCATATTGCCCGTAACATTCGTGAGGAAGGCATCCATAGGGAACCTCTACCACCGCATCGACACAGAAGAAACCTATTGCAGTACGATCCGGCGCCCTTCGAATCTGATCATTGCTGACAATCCGCTCGGTTGTAACAATAACCTTATTGGCGGCAAGGGCTATGTCTTTGTCCATAAAGGGGAGCCCGTCCAATTGCACATTTCCATAGGCATCGCAACGCTGCGCATGTATAATGGCCACATCGGGATTGAGGGCCGGTATAAGCGCCAGCTTCTCGCCCGTAAAGGGACATTCCATTTCTTTTATATCCGATAATCGGGGGAATAGGTCTGATCCCATCATAGCTCTTGCCGGGATAAAGGGGATTCCCATAGCCCCCGCTCGATACCGAAGACCGAGGCTCATGTGGCTCCACTCTTCAAATTCCGCAATTTTATTCTGCGTGTAATGACGCATTACCCTGGACACACCCCAGGTAACCCCCGGGCTGAACCAGCTTGAAACAACACGCTTAACCACACCTGCCACCAGAAGAAGATCCCCTTCCGTCGAAGCAATGCTTCTGGAATAGGTTATATCCCTCTTCTTCTGCCGTATCATCTCCCAAACTGCCGCCATTGCCGTCTTGGAATAGTGGCAGCCGCCCGAAGCAACATGATCACCGTCTTGGATCAATCCGATGGCATCTTCCAGTGACATGACTTTGTCACGCAGACCCCTGTTCTTCTTGTCGATGACTTCTCTCAATTCTTCGTAAGATTTCATCATATATTTATCCTCCGTTTATTAATGATCCCGCAAAAGGAATATAATGTCGCATCGCGAATTTACGCCAACTACCTTACAGAATAGCTTCTTCTGATCTCATGGGATAGTTACCCACTCGACTGTTACGAACCACACATCAGCGGCTCCTTTCATCACAACGATCTCTCCTATTCGCATTTTACGATCACACTTTTTTAATTGCATTATCTACAAATCCCGTATCCCGGAAAATCCATCCTTCACATATGAATCTAATATTCTTCCGGGATATGGGATTTATAGGTAGAGCACATACTCTTTGCCGGTTAGCTCACCACCCGAAAGCGGGCAGAGAGTCTAACCGGCTGTCCGTTTTATTCGTTTATCAGAGACAAAATCCACTATTATTTTACAAGGAACTCTCCACCTTTGACTACTAGGGTTTTGACACCTCCCTGGCCGTCTCCCTCTTCGTTCATTGTTGTAACGCCGGAAATGCCCGGATAATTCTTCAATTTTGCCCAGCCCTGACGAATCTTTTCCCTGTCTTTCTGCAGATCTCCAGGCTTGTTCGTCACGCCTTCTTCTTCTATGACCTTCTTGATGATGTACATATTGTCATAGGCACGAAGCCCACCGTAAGTCGGATCTTTACCGGCAGGTGAGCGCTTTTTAAATTCCTTGACAAACTTGATGACGCGGGGATCAGGGTTTCCCTGAATCCATGCCGCCGTTGAACCGTAATACCCCTCGACTGCCTCGCCACCTACCTCTATCAAGCCGGGGGTACTGTTACAGGCACCGCCGATAAACTGTGCCTTGATCCCCTGACGCCTGGCTTCAATGGCAATCTTCGCTCCCGCCTCATAACAACTCCCTATTCCTATACCGTCGGGATTTAGCGCTTTTATCTCCGTTATAAAGGGCGCAAAATCGACCGTCTGAGTCTGAAATGAGAACATCTTCAGGAGTTTGATGCCATGTTTTTCAAACAGGACCGGCATGATCTTCTTACCTTCAACGGTAGAGACGGCATCCTCGGAATTATAGATAACTACAGCCGTTTTTATGCCATACTTCGCTTTCCACTTCTTCACGGCCGGATCGAGCTGCTTATCGCTGGTCAGGGTATTTCTGAAACCCCATTTGCTCAGCTTTGACAGTCCCGGTTTTGAAGAACAAAAGGCGATGCTTACGATCTTCAACCTGTTCAGTTTAGGGAAGGCAACTTCACAGGTTGAGCTCTGACAGGGCCCATTAATAACGAGGACCTTATCCTTCTTTGTAAGTTTTTCAACCAGGGGAATAACGGGCGCGCCCTTGCACTCATCATCATACCAAGTAATTTCTATGGGCAGTCCACCGATCCCGCCGGCTGCATTGATTTCCTCCACGGCTATCTCAGTACCGATTTTACCGTTCGTCCCCCATTCCGCGCATACACCGGATACCCCAAACAGCCCTCCTACCTTGACCTTGTCGCCGGCAAGCTTCGCGTGAACCGGTACTGCTATTACCAGACATGTTACCAGTATGAACACTATAAACATTGAAAGCACAAAACGATCTTTTTTCATTGTTTTACCTCCTTTGATTGATGAAAATTATGAATATCCAGAACGATTTTCACTATCACCCCCCTTCATATTTCAACTTTAATAAACGCCGTTATTATGTGCTATTAACCATGAAACTGATACCTGTTATCTTTCTATTGTTTAATTATTAGGGTCTCTCAGTCTTCCCGGGTCTTTGCATCCCGACCCAGGTATGCCCTTTGAAGTTCTTCATTATTCAACAAATCTTGCGCTGTTCCCTCAAGAACAATCCTTCCCGTTTCTAATATGTACCCTCGATCGGCAATATCGAGCGCCTTCTTTGCGTTCTGCTCAACCAAAAGAATCGTATAACCGTCCTGATCGCGAAATTCGCGTATGGCCCGTATGATCAGTTCCACAAAATTAGGCGAGAGCCCCAGTGAAGGCTCGTCCATGAGAAGCAATTTTGGATTGGCCATCATGGCACGCCCGATGGCCAGCATCTGTTGCTCTCCGCCCGACAGGGTGCCGGCATTCTGGTTCAGTCTTTCCTTAAGCCTGGGAAATTTTTGAAATACCCGCTCCAGATCTTTCATGATCCCATCTTTATCGGAACGCAGATACGCGCCCATATCCAGATTTTCCTTAACAGACATGCGAGAAAGGATTCCACGCCCCTCTTCTACCTGGACAACACCTTCCTTAACGATGAGATGCGGTTTCTTACCATCAATCCTCTGTCCCTTGAAGATAATACTCCCGCTTTTTGGTTTCATCGCACCCGATATGGTCCTCAAAAGAGTCGACTTCCCTGCCCCGTTTGCTCCAAGGAGAACCACAATTTCGCCTTCTTCCACCAGAAGATTTACATCTTTAACTGCAAGGATCTTCCCATAACCGGATGAAACGCCCTCTATAGACAGCATCCTAATCGTCCCCTCCCTTACCAAGATATGCCTCTATTACCGCAGGGTTAGCCTGCACTTCAGAAGGACTTCCCTCAGCAATTTTCTCACCAAAATTTAATACCGAAACGATCTCGGATATTCCCATAACCAGGGTCATGTTGTGTTCAATCAGGAGTATTGTCTTGTCCAAATCATTATTAATCCTCAAAATGAGCGAATCAAGATCGTTTGTCTCTTTCGGGTTCATGCCGGCTGCAGGCTCATCCAGAAGAACGAGTTCAGGTTCAAGGTTAAGAGCCCGGGCGATCTCTACCCGTCTCTGTTCGGCATGAGGCAAACTTGAAGCCATCTGCTCCGCTTTATCGACCATACCGACGAAATCCAGACACTCTAACGCCCTTTCACGGATCTCCTTCTCTTCATTCGGTTCTTTCAGCGACAGCCTGAAAAACGTCTTCAACAGACCGGCGCTGGTTTTACAGTGCCTTCCCAACATCACATTTTCCAAAACGGTCATGGAGTTGAAGAGTCGAATGATCTGAAAAGTCCTTCCAATGCCATCTTTGGCCCGGTAATTCGGTTTTTGTTTGTTTATCTTCTTCCCTTTGAAGAAAATATCACCGGTTGTTATGTCAAGCATCCCACTGATCAGATTAAACAAGGTCGTTTTGCCTGCCCCATTTGGGCCAATTATTGCGTGTATTTTCCCCTCTTCCACAGTGATCGGGATATTGTGCAATGCGCAAAAACCATCATAGTATTTGGTAACATTTCGTATCTCCAGGATCATCGTCCCTCCATATCTCCTCTATCAGCGAATCCTCAGTAATTTCTTTTTAATCCATTTAATAACATCCAGCCCGATAACCCCCTGGGGCCGTACAATCATCATTACTATCAAAAGCAAGCCATACAGTTCCATTCTCCATTCCTGTATTTCCCGGAGAAACTCCGGTATGAATGTAAGGGCAAGCGCGCCAAATATGGGACCCCAAAATATCTGAATCCCTCCGAATATGGCAAACACAATGAACTCCACCCCATGCATGACGCCGAACATGAGCGGCTCTATATACTCCTGAAAATGAGCCAGAATCCCCCCCCCAATACCAGCGATAAACGCGCCCACAGAAAAGGCGGTAAGCTTGGCCGTTGCAATATTAACTCCGATGATTTCAGCTGTGTCCTCATCATCTCCTATCGCTTGAAAGGCCCTCCCCATGCGTGACTTACGTAATCGATAAAAAAAGACTGTTAAAATTACGACCGTGCCGTATGCATACAAAGTGGTATATTCCTGATAAGGAATACCTCCCAATCCGGCAGCGCCACCCACATAGTCAATATTTATAAAGATCACCCTGACAATTTCTCCGAATCCCATGGTCAAAAGGAGAAGATATATCCCCTTTATCCTGAGGGCAGGCATCCCCAACACAAACCCGGCTACCCCTGCCATAACTCCTCCCAGTAGAACAGCTGGAACGTACGGAATCCCGAACTTTACGGAGCATACCGCCGAAGCGTATGCTCCGATTGCCATAAATCCTGCCTGGCCTAATGATATCTGACCCGTAATAAACGGCAGGTAAAAGCTAAGAGCCATAATGATATTAATGCCCGCAATGGCCGCTACCGAAAATAAATAATCCAATTTCTATATCTCCCTATCTTTTGCTCACGCGAGTTCCAAACAACCCCTCAGGCTTGAAAATGAGGATGAGAATCATGATTCCGAAGGCAAAAACATCCTGCAAGTTGATCTCGGACGGAATGAGCACAACACTGCTCACTTCGGCCAGCCCGAGAATCAGCCCCCCAATCATGGCGCCCACAACATTCCCAAGACCGCCAAGCAGCATCACCACAAGTCCCTTCAGCGCAAACGTGAGCCCCATAAAGGGTGTAATAGTATGAAACGCAATACCCACCAGAACTCCGGCCGCTCCAGCCAGGGCAGATGCAACTCCAAAGGTAATCAGTACAATCCGATCTACATTCACACCTAGAAAACCGGCTGTCAGGTGACTTTCTGCAACGGCCCTCATGGCCCTCCCAACCTTGGTCTTCGCAATAAAGAAATAAAGAACTAGCATCAGCATAACAGCTATACCGAAAATCAGAAGGCTATCCGAACTTATTGTTAGAGCCCCAAATTTATATATTTTCGTGGAAATTGCATCGGGAAACCTTGTCCCATAACCACCGAAGATTTTGATGGCAAGGTGCTGGAGAATTATTGTTACCCCTATTGTACTCAACAGTGGGGCCAGATGATAATCCTTTTTAATAGGTCTTATAGCAAAGAATTGAACGATAAGACCCAATATACCCGTCGCTATCATGGTTAAGGGCAGGGTGATATAGAGTGGCAATCCACTCCATAGGATTATATAAAGTCCCATAAAGGCGCCGGCCATCAACACTTCGCCATGCGCGAAGTGAAGAAGCCCCAGCACCCCGAAGATTAAAGTATAGCCTATGGCCACCAGTGAATAGGTGGCCCCCAGCATAAGCCCGTTTATGAGCTGTTGAAAGAGAATCATGCGGCAATCCTCATCTTTTCCGCCGCAGCCATAACAGCCTCTACTATCTGCGTGTATCCCGTACAACGGCAGAGAACGCCGGACACTGCTTCGCGTGCCTCCTCCTCTGTCGGATTGGGATTTTCCTTGAGAAAGTGATAGACGGTAATGAGCATGCCTGGTGTACAGAACCCACACTGCAGTGCATGATGTTCATTAAATGCTTCCTGTATCGGGTGTAATTTGCCGTTCTCGGCAATACCCTCCACAGTCATTATCTCCGCGCCGGTTGCCTGAACGGCAAACATCAGGCAGGAGCGGATCGGCTCTCCGTTAAAGAGAATCGTACACGCCCCGCATATACCGTGTTCACAACCTACATGCGTTCCCAGAAGCTCAAGATCGTCCCGCAAGAAATCGGAAAGGAGCTTCCTCGGTTCCGCATATCCTTCATATTCTACGCCATTCACCTTGACTTTTACTTGACGTTTATCTGCCATCTTACTTACTCCCTTCAAAGTTTGTCCAGGCCTCTTTGAGCCCTCTCTGGGTTAGAACCTTAGTCATGGCCTTCCGATACTCAGCGGTAGCGTGATAATCAGAATCAGGATCTACATCGTCCGATTCCGCTGCTTTAATTGCCGCTTCTTCAATGATGCTGTCTGTTATTTTTTGTCCTGCCAGCAGGGCTTCCGCTTCCTTCGCCCTGACCGGTGTCGGCGCTACGCCGCCCATAGCGATCCTGGCTTCCTTGCATACCCCGTCATTATCCAGTGATAGAACAGAGGCGACAGCAACAATTGCGAAATCACCGAATCTTCTGCTGATATCAACATATGACCATGCCGTCGTTTTTGGAGGAAGCGTGGGAATTCTTACTTCCACCAGAAGCTCGTTTTCTTCTATGGCACTGGTAAGATAGGTCAAAAAGAACTCACCGGCATTCAGCACCCGCTCGCCCGATGGACCTGCAATCTTCATCTTTGCATCGAGAGCAACCGATGTTATCGGTATCTCAGCGGTAGGATCTGCGTGAACCAGCGTACCCCCTATGGTGCCTCGAAACCTGATCGGAAGATGGCCGATATGGGTAATCGCCTTGGCCAGGATAGGACACTTCTCCTTCACCAACGGAGATACTTCCAGTGTCCTCTCCCTTGTAAGGGCGCCGATAACGAGCTCATCTTCCTCTTCCCTGATGTAGTCGAGGTCTTTAATATTATTTATATCAATCAGCGCTTCCGGACGGGCCGCCCTGAAATTCATCATCGCAACAAGGCTCTGGCCGCCGGCAATTATCTTAGCCTCATCCCCCTGGCTTTCCAGAAGCTGGAGCGCTTCCTGTACCGTGGAAGGGGTAAAATATTCAAATGCGGTTGGTTTCATTTCCTTTCTCCTATACTTTCGTTTTATTACAATACTTTATCCATGCTCTTGAAAAACTGCCCAATCATCATCTTCGAAATCCCACCTATCATCCTCTGACCGATACCGGCAAGAAGTCCGCCTACCTGTACATCTCCGTCATAGGAGAGAATAGTATCTTCACCCTCCTGCGACATTGAAATGACAGCCTCTCCCTTCACATAGCCGGGGAGGCCCTTCCCCTGGCCTATGAGCTTGTAGCTGTTAGGGGGGTTCGGATCGGCAATCTCAAATTTACCCTTATATTTCCCTTTAACGGCTGAGATTCCTATTTTCAAGAAAACATCAAACTTTCCGGGCTCCGTTTCTATCAGTTCCTCACACCCGGGCAGTGCTTCCTGCAGGTGTTCCACCGAATTAAAGGTCTCCCAGACTTTCTGCTGTGGTGCCTTAAATGTATATGTTCCTTCTATCTTCATAATAATTCTCCTTTAATATATGCTAATTTGTTTTGGCTTTGGCCTCGTCAATCATGTGCCAGATCTTGCTCGGGCTAAGGGGCAGTTCATCTACCACCACTCCCAGGGGCGCCAGCGCATCTGCAATAGCGTTACCGATAGCAGGCGGAACGGACATGCTTGACCCTTCTCCTGCCCCCTTTGAACCGAGCGCAGTAAGTACCGATGGCGACTCAAAATGATCTACATCAACCTTCGGCATTTCCATGGCCGTCGGACAGAGATAATCTGCGAATGATGCCGTCAGGCACTGACCATGCTCATCGTAGGCCTGTTCCTCGTACATACTGCCGCCAATTGCCTGGACAATACTTCCCAAGACCTGCCCTCTGACTATCTGAGGATTGAGAATGGTCCCGGCATCGTGGACACTGGCCCATTTGAGAAATGTGATCTCACCCGTTTCCTGATCAACTTCTACAACAATTGCCTCGGCAACAAAGCCATATGTGTTTGATGAATTTACTCTGTCTTTCCCATCGGGAGGCCTCGATGTAGGCATTGTCCACAGACTCGTACCAAAGAGACCCGCATCGATTCCTTCCGGCAGATCGTACTGGTTCCAGTGGGCGGCGCCGGCAATATGCCGCAGCTTGATCGCCTTTTCCGGCTTGTCCTTCGCGAAGAACTTGCCCTCTTCCATCACGACGTCTTCCACCTTTATTTTCATCAGATGGGCCGCGATCTTTTTCGCCTTTTCGATACACTGTCTCGATGCCCTGACAATAGCGGTAGTTCCCGAAGATGCAAAACGACTGGAGAAACTTCCCGTTGTAATACTGTATAAGCGGTCTGAAGAATCCAAAACGGAGTCGACAACAACCTCATCGGGATGAACACCGAATTCATCGGCAATGATCTGGCTGATCACCGTTTCATGTCCCTGACCCTGCGGGTTAGTCGAACATATGACCGTTATGCCTCCCAGCGGATCGACCTTGACAATGGCAGCCTCGCCCGATCCCGATTTGTCTCGTTCATTCTTCCTCTCCTCAATCGTCTTACCTATGGCAACATAGGCGATATTTGTCACAGAGGGATCGACGACTGACGCGAGGCCGATACCGACCAGCCGTCCTTCCGCTCTGGCCTTTTTCTGGTACTCTCTCATTTTGTCATATTCAACTATATCCAAACACTTTTGGAAGGCCGCAGGGTAGTTTCCCACGTCGTAATAACCGCCTGTCGCAGTCGTGTACGGCATCTGCTCCGGTTGAACAAAGTTCTTGAATCTGATCTCGGCGGGATCAATCCCCAGCTTGGCCGCCGCCATATCGGTGATTCTTTCGGTGCTGAAGTAGAGTTCCTGGCAACCATACCCCCTGAGAGGCGCCGTCAGTCCCTTATTGGTGGCAACGATATACACCTCCCGGTCCAGGTTCCTGATGTCATAAGCACCCGTATGATTGCCCGTACTACGATAGGCGCAACCCGGTTCCGGAGGTCGGATATATCCGCCCGTCGTATCCATGGCCTTGTCCTTCAACCCAAGAATTTTCCCGTCCTTCCTGACGGCTGCTTCGATATAGGTAACCCTGTCAGTACAGGTGGCCGAGGCCAACAGGTGTTCCCGTCTATCTTCTATCCATTTTACTGTTACACCGGTCTTTTTGGCAACGATAGACATTAAAGCGCAATAGGGATAAATGCCCGTTTTTGTTCCAAAACCACCCCCGATATCTGTGGGTATGATCCATCTCATCTTGTTTTCGGGAATACCGAGGGCCATGGCTGTCAGGGCGTGATTCACAAAGGGCCCCTGATAGTTATTGTACACCACATAGGAGTTCTCGAAGGAACTGTATGAAGCAATTACACCATACGTCTCAATAGGCGAACCGGCATATTTGGGGAAATTAAATTTCCATTTGACAACTTCATCGGCTTCCTGACACAGGGTATCCCAGTCTGTACCATACTTGAAGAAACGGTGGTTATAGATATTGCTCCCGATGTTTTCATGAAGCACGGGGGCATCGGGCTCTATGGCCTTTTCTATATCCACAACCGCTTCCAGTGGATCATAATCCACTTCGATCAGATCGAGGGCATCCTCGGCAAGGTAACGATTATCAGCCACCACGACCGCCACGGGTTCACCAACGAACCGAACTTTATCAACGGCGCAGGTATAATACTTTGTGGGAATCGTCACTCCGCAGGGATAGGGTTTCGATGCCTTCTTAACATCCTCACCGGTTACCACTCCAATTACTCCCGGAGCCTTAAGGGCCTCAGAGATGTCAACATCCAATATTTTTGCATGGGCATAGGGACTTCGTAGAATCGCCGCATGTTTCATGTTCGGCAGGAGGATGTCATCCATAAAGGTTCCTCTGCCTGTCAGAAGCCTCATGTCCTCCTTCCTCTTATAACTTGAACCTACCCATTTTTTCTTTTCGCCGCTCATAACCTTCTCCTTAACAATTTAGTCATCAACTACCCTCATTTTTCATCGTGGAACTACCTAACCCCGATAAACGGGATAAGTGCGTTAACGAAATTACTCTCTGCCGGAAAACGCAGAAAATACTTTCTAACTTACTAAAGGCTAATCGTTAAACCAGTCAATTGTTTTAATCGAGTAGTCAATGGTTATTTTTCTCTTCAAGATGGGATCATACAGTTCTCCCTCGAAACGGTCCGCAAATATCATTTCCCCCGTCAAGATGGGCGGAGTACCCGATAAGATTGCCATACCATGAAGGGATCCGCTGACCCGTTTTCCCACCAAGTCAATCAAATCCTCGGGAAGCAGCATTGTGGAAAGGGTTGAATCCTGATAAATCTCTCTTTTATCCGCTTTCGTAACCCAGCTTCGGATCTCTATATCATCCCAGTGATCCTTCACGTCGTCATAGTTCCACATCTCTTGAGAAACAACGGCCGGACATACCTGTTTCGACTTCAAGATATCGAGTCTCTCCATCTCCCGATCCGTATGATCGCTTCCAAGTCCTACACATATACTATCTTTATCAATAATCAGCACATATTCAATTTCACCCGACGTTTCGCTCCCCTGAATATCAATCACACCGGTCTTTTCAATCCCCCTGGGTGGCTTGGGATAGTACATCGGCACAGAAGGGGGTGGTTCAATACCCTCCTTCCGCAATTCTTCTATGTGTTTTCTGACGGCATCCTGATCACGTCCCGTGTATCCGCAAAGGACGACCCCATGAATATCCACAGAGATGTCTTGCTTTGCATTTTCTCCGTCTATTGTAAACGATTCAACCATATCCTGGCGCTTCACCTCGTAAAATAATTATTTTCCTTCAAGCTTCTCTTTTTCCCATCGCCTCAACTCCCTGCGCAGAATCTTTCCCGCCGAATTCTTGGGAAGTTCCTTGATAAACTCGATCTCTCTCGGAAATTTGTAGGGCGCAATCGTTTTCTTAACGAAGTCCTGGAGTTCCTTTGCAAGCTCTTCAGAGCCTTCATATCCTTCGTGAAGAACGACCCACGCCTTCACCTTGTCCCCCATTTCGGGATCTTTAACTCCCGCAACACCGGCCTCGAAGACCTTCTCATGTTCCTGCAGGGCCGTCTCCACATCAGAGGGAGAAATACGATAACCGTGACAAGTCATAATATCATCAGAACGAGATCCATACCAAAAATATCCGTCCTCGTCCATATAGGCCAAGTCTTTCGTGTCATACCAATTATTTGGAAAAGTTACTTCTTCCATAAGTTCCGGACTCTTGTGATACTCTCTTAAAAGACCCGGATGATCCCGCCTGAGAACCAGATGCCCCAGTTCGTTGGGGGGAAGGCGCTCACCGTTGTCATCGACAATTGCCACCTCGATTCCGGGAAGGGGTTTTCCCATTGACCCTACTTTTATATTCAAGTTCACCTGTGTCGTGCAGAATTCATGAGCCTCAGTCTGACCCATACTGTCAAGAATATCGAGTCCGAAACGCCTCTTCCATTCCCTGGCAGTCTCCGCCAAAAGGGGTTCACCGGAACTGAGACACTGCTTTAACGTACTCGTATCATATTTCTTTTCAGCATCTTTAATAGACATCAACATCTTGTATATGGTCGGGGTGCCTATAAAGTGCGTCAGCTTGTATCTCTCAATAAATTCAAAGGTCCGTTCCTTGTTGAAACGCTCATCATAATAGATAGCCGTTGAGATGCCCCATCTCCGGGAAAAGAGGAAATTGTGACCAAGGGCATACATCCAGGTAAGAGCCGTGGGACCGCTGCATATGTCGCCTCGCTGGACCCCCATGGCAAACTTTCCGATAGGATCACCCGCTCCAATTATGAAGCGGTGGGCATGCACAACGCCCTTCGGAGCTCCCGTCGTCCCCGAGGTATAGAGGAAGTATGCCGGATCATCTTTATGGGTCTCCACATAGGGGAGGGCCGTACCATCTTCTTTTATAAGATCATTAAATGAGATTTGACCCCCCTCTGTTTCTCCGATCACTATGACGTACTTCAGTGTTTTGCATTTGGGGCGTATATTTTCAATCGCCTGAATGTATTGAGAAGTGGTGATAACGGCAACGGATTCGCTATTGTTGATAATGTGCACCAATTCGCCTTCGCGCAACATAATGTTCGTAGGAATGGGAATGGCCCCGATTTTCTGCCCTCCAAGGAATGCAACTTCGTATTCGGGCTGATTCGGAGTCCTGATAACGTAGCAATCTCCTTTAGAAACTCCCATTTTATGGAAACCGGCACCGAATCTATCGGTAAGATCCTTGAGCTCTCCGTAAGTTATTTCCTCGTCTTTATAATAGATTGCCACATCTTGAGCCCTTCCGTGATCCGCCCAGTAGTCAACTGTCTGCCTGGCCATATTCAATTTTTCGGGAATTTCCAACTTGTAAAACCCGTGACTATCCATCTGTAAAAAAGTATCGTATCCCACATGGCTTTCCATTGTGACACTACCTCCTTATGTCGTGTTGTATTAAATCATCATTACCAACACCATCATCTTCATCTTCATCTTCATCAATACTGGAAACCAGATTCTCCTCCGAATTACATAGATGCCGCATCAACTTATCATAGGCCTCTCTTTCATTCTTTCTTTCAAGCGCCGATAGAATTTCGTAATGCTCCCCGATTACCTGTAGAGATCTGTTGTCCTCTTCAACGGCCTTTATTCCCATACGCTGAATCTGATCTCTGAGGTTAAATAGCACCGTATCCATCTGCCTGTTCCCCAGCTTGGAGGATAGGTAAAAGTGCATTTCACGATCGGTTTTGATAAATGCAAGTTTGTCTTTTCTTTCAGACGTTTTTTCCTGCTTTACAATAATATTTCGAATTTTTGTCAGGTCTGAAGAAGTAAGCTGTCTGGTAATTTTTTTGATGACATAACCTTCTATTATCTTACGTATCTCATAGACATCCCGAACCTGCGCCTTTGTAATCTTTTGCACCCTAACACCCTTGCCAGGCATAAATGTTACCATCCCCTCCCTGCTCAGTTCCAGGAGGGCCTCTCTAACAGGCGTTCGGGAGACTCCCATACTCTCTGCAAGCCTACTTTCATTATAAAGATTTCCCGGTTCCAACTTTCCGGTAAAGATTAACTCTTTCAGGACATCATACGCCCTTTCCTTTAGCGATTTTGATCTGGGTATGAGTAAATTAACATCCTTCATAATTTTTCTTCCGAATTATTAAGTTACTAAATATCTTGATAATATCTTCTGAGTGGGCTACTATTTCTGATATATTAAATGCAATATTCAAACAACTATCACTACATCTGATTTAAACTTGTGTCAAGAAAAAAATCTTTAACAGTTAACTTATTTTTAAAAGATCATTAATTGAAGCTCCCCGCAGCAAGCAGCGGGGAATGCGCTCGCTGTTCAGTTCAGAAAGCTGGATCTCTGACAAAAGCGACACGTTACGTACCACTTTGGCCGCATCATACACTTTTTATCATCTTGATTATTCCACAAATTTATCGAGGTAAAGTGGATAAATCGGTCGCCTGGTGGTGGCCGGGGCTAACATCAAAAGAACCAACTTCTTAAGCGTTCTAAGTTTTTACTTTTGTGAATTTCATTAAGAAGTTTTGAATTCCTATAACAGCAATGATCAAGGATATCCCAATCGCATCGGTTACAAGTTGAGGAGAAACCAGAGAAACGGCTGCAACCAGGAGTATAAGGCGAGTCATATAATTCAATCTTCCGAAAAAATACCCCACTACAACGCCCGCCAGTGCCCACACTCCGAATGCGCAACTAATTGAAACCCCCAGTACCTCTAATACCGATCCCTGCATGAGAAGAGCGTTATTGAAGACAAAGACATATGGAACCATAAATCCGGCCAGGCTTAGCGCAAAGGCCTGGACTCCCGTGCGCATTATATTGCTGCCGGCAATGCCTGCCGCCGCATAGGCGCAAAGCGCTATGGGAGGTGTTACCATAGAAAGAATAGCAAAATAAAAGATGAACATGTGGGCGGCCAAACGATTGATTCCCAGATCCTGCAAGACTGACGCCATGATCACGGCACCCAGTATGTAAGCCGCAGTCGTGGGCATTCCCATTCCGAGGATAATACAGGTTATCATCACAAGAAATAGCGCAAGAAGCAGGTGACCTCCAGACACTGCTAATACCAGATAACTGAACTTGAGTCCAAGTCCTGTATAGGTGACAACACCGACAATAATTCCGGCCAATGCCGCAGGAACGGCTATAACAGGGGCCTTTTCAGCACCCTTTTGCAGGGCCTTCAATATTTGATACGGCCCAAGGCGATCCTCTTGTCTTATCCAGCTCACTATGACCACAGTGACAATACTCCTGAAAGCCGCCATCATTATGGTAGACCCCGATATTATAGACGTCACTAACACAATAAGGGGTATAATTAAATGGATTCGCCTGTAGATACTCCTGAATGTGGGGAGCTCACTCTTTTTCATGCCCAAGATTCCATCTTTCTGGGCCTTAAGATCCACAATAGCAAATATTGAAATGTAAAAGATAATGGCCGGGATTACGGCTATCTCCATGATTTTCAAATAGGGAACCCCCACCATTTCAGCCATGACAAAGGCCGCCGCACCCATTATGGGCGGCATTATCTGCCCGCCCGTGGATGCCGTGGCCTCCACTGCCCCTGCAAAGGTGGATGTGTATCCCGATTTTTTCATCAGTGGAATCGTAAAGACACCTGTTCCCACCGTATTGGCCACGGCGCTGCCGCTGATCGTCCCCATAAGGCTGCTCGCCACAACGGCCGTCTTGGCCGATCCTCCACGGGTGGTCCCCGTCAATCGTCTCGCCAGATCTATAAAGAGATCACCACCGCCCGACAATTCCAGAAATGCAGCAAAGAGTACAAAATAGAAGACATATCGAACGGAGACTCCGATGGGAATACCGTACATCCCCTGCACCGTAAGGAAATTCATATCTATGAAGTGCCGAAACGATATCCCGTTGTGGGAAAGGCCTCCCGGTATCCAGGGTCCGATGAATCCATAGACAATAAAAATCACCCCCACTATTACAAGGCTCCAGCCCAGCAAACGCCTGCATGCCTCCATGACCAACAATATCGCTATAATCGCGAAAAAATAATCCAGTTTGTAAAGATCATCTACGTACTGCATCCGCGTCACTATCCGCGGTAAGCTGATCATTACATAAATCCCGATTGCAAAGCATAAAGCAATTAAACCGGCATCAATGGTGACTGCAAGGCCCTTTATGGATTTGATCCAGCTTATTTCAGCGCGAGCAAGGGGACGGAGAAAGAAGGTCAAAGCAAGCGCAAATACCAGGTGCAGGGGTCTCTGCAGATATCCTACCTGAAAGCCAAAAATGACCAGATATAACTGATAAAGCGACCAGGCAATAGCGATTAAAGCGCCTGCCGAGATAAAATCCTTAAAACCTGTTTTTTCTTTCTCTAAGATCATTCTCCAATTCCTTTTCCTTTCAGCCTATCTATAATTCCCGACCGGTTACCCGCAGAGCACGTCTTTCACTCCGAAAATCATGTAAATAAACCAAATGTTGGAAACAGGACAGCATTACTAACAGCGAGAAAAACCACCAATCATACTGCCCTGTATTCATTTACCTCTTTATCTCTTCTTTCTTTCAGGCAGTTTGATTCCATATTCATCCCATCTTCTCTCGATCAGCTCTTTTTCCGGCTCATCCAGATCGTAGGAAAATGGTCCCCAATCAAGGTTCCCATATTTATCGCGCTTTGCCTTTTTTATATCTCTTGTCGCATCAAGGAGTATCCTTCCACGACTCCCCGTTCCGAAGAGCGTGTCATCGTATTCTGCCAGATCCAGGCCGCCCCCGCGGGTATGAGGCATTGTGATAATATCGTGTGTGCCGGGTTCCATACGGTAACAGAGGGCCCAGTCGATTTGCCGATGATCATTTATATCGATATCATGGTCGACTACGACAAGTACCTTGTACATCCATTCGGCAGACCATGAACCCCAGAGAGCATTGGCAACCTGCTTGGCATGACCATTGTACGCCTGCCTGATCTTGACATAACAGACGGGTCCCGGCCTGACATCAATGATTCCCGGCACACCGGCCCTCTCCAGCGCCTCCATGAAATTCACCTTGCTTGTAACCGCGTAAATCCAGGTATTCTCATTGGGATGCCCCGGACCCGATCCCTCCATGCTGCCGCGGAAAATCGGATCATTCCTGTGCGTAATACATTCAACCTGCAAGGTATGACGGGGCCTCCGCGCACCACCGTAGTATCCCGTATATTCGCCAAAGATACCTTCCATGGCATAGTTCGTGGGATCGGGATCTACATACCCTTCGACTACCAGTTCGGCAGAGGCGGGGACCATTATCTCCGAGTTTTCACATTTCACAAGGGGTACGGGCTCGCCTCTAAGGGCTCCCATCACCTTGTATTCATCCATCCCCATGGGGATCTGACTTCCCGCGACGATACCAAGCGTGGGCTCATAGCCCCAGACAACGGCAATGGGCATCTTCTCCTGACGCTGACAGTACTTTGAAAAGTGAACACCCCACCCCTGTGATAATATTATCAGCACCGACATCTGATCTTTAGCGGTCAGCATTCCGCGATAGGCGCCGACGTTATGTTCTCCTGTATCAGGGTCCCTCGTTATAACCGCACACCACGTCATCATATATCTGCCGCCATCAGGCGAGTGCCACATAGGCGTGGGGAACTGGTACAAATCAATGTCGGAGCCGGTAATTTTATTCTCTTTTACAGGGCCCGACTCGACGGTTTTATACATAACGGGATTGTGGATCGCATCTCTGAATATTTGTGATAATTCGTCACGCTTCGTATCCTTTGGCTTCCCGAGGGCAAGGGGAAAGGTCTTTCTGTTTAGGCCGTGGGCGAACATCTTTGTAGAGATAGTATCCTTGTAATCTTTGATATTCTCAAAGAGGATAGCTGGCCCGCCTTTGTCCATAACCTTGCGTAAAATTGCGCCGATTTCCAGGTTCCAGTCAACCTCCGTAGTGATCCTTGCCAGTTCACCTTCATCTTCCAAAAGTTTTATCCAGCTTCTCAAATCTTCCATAAAACAACCCTCCTAAATATTTTAATCAATTATTGTGGGCTCATAAAAAAAGTTCCACCGTGCAGCTTTGCCTAACGATAGACCTTTTTAATCTTCATGCATCATTTCTCTTTCTTCTTTTCTTCCATAAGCCTCCATATATAATCGGAACTCAAGGGCATTGTGTTGATCTTTATGTCCAAAGGTGCCAGCGCATCTTCGACTGCATTGACTATTGCAATGGGCGCCGTCTGGCTGCTCGCCTCGCCTATTCCCTTCGATCCCAGAATCGTCAAGGGCGAAGGCGTCTCGATGTGTCCCGTCTTTATTTCAGGCGCCTCCATAGCCGTCGGAACCAGATAATCGGCAAAACTGGCGGTAAGAAACTGGCCGTGCTCATCATACTTCAGTTCTTCATAGAGCGCGCTGCCCACGCCATGCATTATGGAACCACGCACCTGCCCCTCCGCTATGCCCGGATGTAGAATGGTGCCGGCATCATGAACGGAGATATATTTTTGTATCTTTACCTCTCCCGTTTCACCATCCACTTCCACTATGGCCATATCGGATGTAAACCCATAGGTTGCCGATGAATCTACCCTGTCTTCCCCATCGATAGGTTTTGCAACGGGTATGTTGAAATAATATGTTGCCGTCAAACCCGGTTCCATGCCTTCAGGCAGAGAGTGTGGGTCCCAGTGTGCAACCGATGCGATACGCCTGATTCCGATTCTCTTCTCGGGATTATCTCTCACATAAAATTGTCCCTCTTCCGTTGTCACCTCTTCTGCACTTACGCCAAAGAGATGGGCGGCGATCTTGAGCATCTTATCGAGAAGTTTCCTGGCCGCCATTGCCGCCGAGGCAGGGCCCACAGAGGCAAAACGACTGGAGTAGGCACCCGAAGGAATAGTCCATGCCCGTGTACTCGTATCCATACCGCCGATGACAGTAATATCGTAGGGAGATATCCCCAATTCGTCGGCCACCGTCTGCGCTATGACCGTCTCGTGTCCCTGACCATGAGAAACGGTACTCAATTCCACATTAACGTTACCACCGTGGTCGATAAATATGGTCGTTGCCTGTGCACACCCCGATAGCTGTCTGGCAGGCGATCGTTTTTCCGCAGGGAGCGCCGCCTGAATATAACCCATATTGGAAGTTGAGGGATCGATTCCCACAGCGATACCTATGCCGATGAAGCGCCCCTCTTTTCTCGCCCGCTTCTGTTCTTTCCGGAATGCGTCGTACTCACTGAGTTCAAGGAGTAGATCGAACGCCTTGGGGTAATCGCCGGCATCGTATATTCCCCCTGTCGGCGTCGTATAGGGTAGCTGATGGGGCAGTATCAAATTTTTCCGCCTCAACTCCGCTGGATCGAGAGAAAGTTTTTCGGCAATCCTCTCGACACATTTCTCGATGCCGAAGTAGAGGTGCTGACAGGCATATCCCCGTGTGGGACCGGTAAGCGACTTATTCGTCACAACAACATAACCATCCATGCTGACATTTTTTATTCCGTAGGCTGATGTCAGGTTTCCCAGTGGGCGTAACAGACACCCCGGTTCCGGCGCCCGCATGTAGCCGCCGACGTTATCCATTATCTTCATTCTCAGACCCGTGAATATTCCCTCCTTTGTCGCGGCCATTTCGACATAGGCCACCCGATCAACACCACTTGAACTTGCCATAAGGTTTTCACGGCGATCCTCTATCCACTTGACGGGGACCCCCGCCTTGCGACAGGCCAGTGCTATGGGAAGGATGTAGGAATAGGAAGGGATCTTCACGCCGAATGACCCTCCCACATCGGCGGGAACGATAACGCGGACCTTGTTGCTGGGGAGTCTCAAGGCCTTGGTCATCACCGCATGAAGGCTGTAGGGACCATGAAAGCCGCACCAACAGGTGAGGAGTTTTGTGTGAAAATCAAAACTACAGATAACGCCATTGGTCTCCATGGGCGTGGGTGAAATCTTCGGGTACACAATCCGCTCTTTTACCGTGACATCGGCCCCATCAAAGGCCGAATCAACATCGCCATAACTCAGTAACCGATGAAGTGCCACATTGGTACCCGACTTTTCGTGCAGGAGAGGGGCATCGGGCTCCATCGCCTTTTCGGGACAGGTAACTACCGGCAATGGTTCATAGTTCACTTCAATGAGATCGAGGACATCTTCCGCCGTGTATCTGTCTCTCGCCACGACTACGGCCACCGGTTCACCAACGAAGCGGACCTTATCGATGGCCATGGAGTAATATTCCTTACCCTTATCGGAGAGCACGGGAAATGGGTCCGACATATCCTTGACGTCTTCACCCGTCAACACATCTACTACGCCGGGGAAGTTTCTTGCTTCTTTTGTATCTATACTCTTAATGAGGGCGTGGCCATAGGGACTTCTGAGGATCGCGGCGTAGTGCATGTTCGAAACGGGGGTCATGTCGGCAATGAATCGCCCACTACCCGTTAAGAGCCTGCCATTTTCCAGCCTGGGAATATCCTGTGACACCCAGCGTTTCACTTTTTTCATTTCGATCAACTCCCTATTACCATCCTGGCATCGACAACAACAGAACCATCGGAACCGGCAAAGACAGGATTAAAATCGAGCTCTTTAATTTCAGGAAGGGCGGACAACAATTTTCCCGCATTCACAATCAGATCGGCCAGGGCATCCAGATCACTCGGAGGTGCGCCTCTGACACCCTTTAATATTTCGTAGGCCTTCGTCTCCTTGATTTGCCTCATGGCTTCGTCCCTGTCTAGAGGCGCCAGCCTGAAAGAGACATCCTTGAATATCTCCACCAGGATTCCCCCGGAACCGAACATGACGACAGGACCGAAGAGATCATCCTTCAGGCCGCCCACGACAACTTCTGCGGCCTTCGGCATAGCCTTTTGTATCAGCACGCCGTCAATGGGCACGTCGCCCACCTTCTCCTTCACATTGGCAAATAAAAGATCGTAGGCATCCTTGAGCTCCGACTGAGAGACGATACCGACGATGACTCCCCCCGCATCAGATTTGTGAACCACTGCCGGCGAGACAATCTTTAGCACGACGGGATAGCCCAGGCTTTCTGCCGCTTCCACTGTCTCTTCCCGGGTCGTCGCAAACCTGGTCGGCGGATAGGCGATACCGAATTCTTCACATACCTGATAGGCCTCATGTTCAGGGAGAACCTCTCTCCCCGTATCTATGGCGCGCTCTATTATTTCTCTATAACCCATTTTTGACCTCCACTAATATTGTCTGGAACTGATAATCGGTTCACGTCTAGCAGTTATTTCTCGAACGATATTGACTGTATCTGATCATGTTTGCCATCACCTGAGCGGCCGTATCGGGATAGTCGAGCGTCGGCATGTCGGCATCCTCCATAATCCTCCTCCCTTTCGCAACCGAGAATCCATAGAGCAATACCGAAAGCACCGGTTTTCTCTCTTCTTCGGGGAAGGATTGATAGGCCGACACTATATTTTTCGCCAGCAGTTCCTCATCGAGGAAGGCGGGCGGAGTCGTCAGATAGATAACACCGTCGATATTCTTGTCACTGAGAACGATTTTGAACACCTCCTTATGAAGGGTCTCACTCACCGAGCCCGTCATGTCTATATAGCCGTCAGGTTTACCCACATTTGCCGTTGGCGCCAGTATCTCTTTGAGGCGTGATTTTGTCTCCTCCGAGAGTTTCGCCAGTTCGACGACACCCGATGTAATCAGTTCATCTACACAGAGTGTCCCCGGGCCGCCGACAACGGTCAAAACACAGACGCGGTTGCCCTTGGGCATGGGCATTTTCGAGAATGCCGCCGCCGTATGATAAAATTCCGGCACATTGAAGGTCTGAATCACACCGGACTGGCGAAAGGCCCCCTTGTACATTTCGAAGCTCCCCGCAATGGAGCCTGTGTGGCTCTGGGCGGCGCGGCCTCCCAACTCTGTTCTGCCGGCCTTCATGGTTACGATAGGTTTTTTCTTCGACACCTCGGCAGCCGTTTCTATCAGCTTCCTCGCCTCATTTGCGCCTTCCAGATAGAGGGCGATCACCTTGGTACTCTCATCGTCGGCAAAATAGTTAAGGAGATCTATGGCGCTTACATCCCTCATATTGCCCACAGACACGAACTTGCTCAATCCCAACATCCCCAGAGGATCGGCCCACATGAGGTAGGAAACGGCAAAGGCCCCGCTCTGCGTGATGACGGACAATCCCCCCTTCTTGTATTTCCCCACATCAAAGGTCGTATTTATCCCCTGATAGGTATCTATGATCCCCTGACAGTTGGGGCCGACAACCCGGATCCCTCTTGACATCAGGGGTTCGAGCAAGGCTTTTTCCCTTTCTCTCCCCTCTTCGTCTCCCCGTTCGCTGAACCCGCCGGAGACAACCACCACCACGGAAATATCGCCCTTTTCATCCTTTCTCTGCGCGATCTTCTGAGCCGCCGTAACGCAGTCGTCAGAGTGCAGCACCACCACGACTATATCCACTTTCCCTTCAATGGCCTCCAGGTCCCTGTAGCATTTTAACCCCATGATTTCCTCAGCACCCGGATTGATGGGATATATCTCCCCCTTAAAGTCCAACTCCAGGGCATATTCGACGATCTTGTTCCCCGGCTTTCCCACCTTGGACGAAGCCCCGATAATAGCAATGCCTTCAGCCTTGAATAATCCGTCTAAAGAACTACCAGCAGTTGTTTCCACATGTACCATTCTTGTCACCTCACACTTGATTGGTTTTGATATTTCACAGTTGTACTTCGCTCAGCAATCTATTCACCCCATCGATTGACCAACTCATGATCCACACCGAGATGATCCAGCACGCGCCCAACCAGATGGTCGATAATGTCTTCCAGGGTTTTGGGTTTATTGTAAAAGGCGGGCATTGGCGGAAGTATGATTGCGCCCGAACGGGCCAGTTTTAAAAGATTCTCCAGATGGATGACACTGAGAGGCGTCTCCCTGGGAATCAGTATCAGTTTCCGTCTTTCCTTGAGTGTCACATCGGCGGCGCGATGAAGCAGATTTTCCGTATACCCGTTTGCTATAGCCGCCACAGATTTCATGCTGCAAGGTATTACAACCATCCCGTCATGCCTGAATGACCCGCTTGATATCGCCGCCGCGAGGTCTTCCTTTTCGTAATTTTTAGATGCCAGCGAGCAAACCTGACTGACGCTACAGTCGGTTTCCAGTTCAATGTTTTTCCTCCCCCAGGCAGATATCACCAGGTGAGTTTCAATCTTCAACGACCGACAGACCTCCAAAAACCGGATCCCATACTGCACCCCCGAGGCTCCCGATATACCAACGACTATCTTCATTTTTAAAGTTCTCCTTACACTACCTTCCATTTAGGTTTTATAATCGGTCCCAACCCCGTCTTTGCCAGGATTTTCCCCGTCAGTCTCTTAATTTCGGCATACACTTTGCCCTCATCGATCGATACCGCTTCACCCTTTGCAACGAGGATGTTCCCGGCCACGATGACCGTATCTACACTACTTCCCGTAGCACTGTAGACAAGATTGACAAGGGGATTGTTGTAGAGGGGCATCCATTCGGGCCTCATGGTGTTAAACATGACAATGTCGGCCTTTTTGCCGGCTTCAAGAGTTCCTATCTCCTTATCCCAGAGG
Source organism: Deltaproteobacteria bacterium (assembly GCA_030603465.1). GTDB lineage: Bacteria > Desulfobacterota > Syntrophia > Syntrophales > UBA2210 > JAFGPZ01. Next base: position 3,003 of record JAUVXT010000002.1, on the reverse strand, counting down.
GCGCCCTTTGCGCCATTGACGGTGGCCATTTCAAAGACCCTTTCCGGCGGCATTATCTTGGGATCGATCCGTGTCTCCTTGAAGCCCATACCGACGATACGCAATTCCTGCAACATGTCGACAATGCCCGATGATGCGTGGTCCGACCCGACTCCAACGGAAAGACCCATCTCGAGTAATTCGGGAATATGTCCCATGGTGATATTTCCGTAGCCGTTGTGAAAGGTAGAACTGGGACACGCCACCGCGCACACCTCTCTCTTCTGCATCAAAAGAAGCTCGGCGGGTGTGAGCCACCCCACATGCCCCAGAAGCACGTTAGGTCCCAGTACACCAAGTCTTTCAAGACGCTCCACCTCGGTCATACCAAACTTGTCCAGTGACATGTCTCTCGTTTTCTGGGCAAAGGCGCAGTGGGTCTGGATCCCCGTATTGTGCCTATCGGCAATCTCCTTCAAACCCTGAATAAGCTGGTCGGTACAGTTGTTTAACCCTCTGAAAGAGGCAAATGCCCGGATTCGTCCATCCGCTTTGCCATGCCATTTTTCTATGACGGTCTCCGCTCTCTCCAGGGCTTCTTCCGTCGTTTCGATCCATGCCTCCGGAATACTTCCAAAAGAGGACTTTCCAATATCAAAGCTGCTTTTCGCAACGATGCACCGCATGCCCGATTCTTCAACGGCCTTTGCCGTTTCATCTATGCGGTAATTTCCCGGATCTACGAAACAGGTCACCCCATGTTTCAGAAGTTCGAGAGTGCAGAGGACAGCGCTCCAATAAGTATCTTCATCATCCATGCAGCCTTCATAGGGATACATCCTTTCAAAGAGGAATTTTTGCTCCCCCACTTCATCGGCCAACCCACGACTCAGTTGAAATGCCGAATGGACATGACTGTCGATCATGCCGGGAATTACCACCCTGTCCTCTGCAGTGATGGTTTTCTCTGCACCATAACGACTTTCCACAATATCGGTCTTGTCGATATCCAGGATGGTATCACCCTTCACGGCAATTGCGCCGTCCCTGATGATCCGCCTTTCTCCATCCATGGTAATGATCCAGTCGGCATTTTTTATCAAAAGATCCGCCGTCCTCTTTCCCATATCAATCCCTCACTCTCTTTGCTATATCGATTCCCTGAACCACTTCCTCGATGGAATCGGAATATATCTTTAACTCTACTATGATGTTTTCGCTCTCAGTCTGCCCGGGGCTGGACCTGTGTGCCACCCCCTTGGGTATAATCATCATCTGCCCGGCCTTCAATTCCGCATTGCCGAGCTCGGTTTCCCATATAATTGAGCCCTTAAAACAGAAAATCAACTCGTGAAAGTCACAACTCCTGTGCCAAAAATTCATCGCTTCCTTCGTACGTTTGGAGAGGTCAACTCTCAGTGCGTCTGCCTTAAAGAGAGTCATGGGCGTTCCGCCCGGTTTGTCAAAATTTTCGGGTTTCAACTTGGGATCCGTTATGTCGTATGTCAAAAGCTTCAAATCTCCTGCTATATAATCCACATTGGTGGGATTATCTGTGCGGGCAACAGAAATATTGCTACCGTTGATCGTAATCTTTTCCTCGTACTTTTTCATATGCGTCAAACCTCCTAGACAATATATTTGGTTCTTTCGTGATAAAGTTGTTCAAGCATAAATACCTTTGAGCGTTAGAATAAATCTTGGCGAAGCGGAAGGATAGCGATTTAAACTGCCTGAACCCGAAGGGCGAGTTTTGAAAAGAACAGTGAGCGAAGGCGAACGAATATAACTGAAACCTTCCTTACCTTTCAAAGAATCATCATGGATAACATGATGATTCTTTAAATCGCCTGTAGCAAGCCTTCGATTTATCAAAAAGCATCTTAGACAAGCAAAAGGCGTTTATGCGACGGTTCATCAACTTAAATGCGAAAGAGATAAATTATTTTATGTTCGCTCGCTAACCCCGCCGCAAGCAGCGGGGAATGTGCTCGCTGTTCAGCTCAAAACGTCGTAAAATCGTCAGAAAATCAATAACGACAACCTTTGCCTATGCTAATTCTCGATAAAAAAGATTGCACGTTACGCCACAGCCATCACAAGCGCCCAACAGGTAAATCTCAGACCCTTTTCTATATACGATAAAGTTTGCCAAGCCTTACATGAACCCTCTCGATATGCTTTTTCATCTCATCCCTGGCTTCTTCCTTTTTCCTGTCCCGAATTTTTTCCATAATCGTTCTATGCGAGGCAATTACTTCGGTAGTAAAATCCTTGTCTGATTTTGACTTCATGGCATTTTCTTCCAATACATCAACCACTGAATTGAGGGCGAATGTAACTACTGGATTTTTAGTGATATTGCAAACCAGGCGATGAAATGTCAGATTCAACATCCTGGAATCAAAGGCTTTCCCATGAGCTAAGGCAATCTCGGCCTCTTCTATATTTCTTTCCACTTCTTCCATGTCTCCATCCTTCCAAACCAGAGAGGCATGAAAGGCAATTTCCGGTTCAAAAATAACCCTGGCCATTGTCAAATCACTCATGCTAACCCTCTTCAACCTGAGCATATCCGAGAGATATGAACTCACAGATATTGTGTCCGCCTCGGACACAAAAATTCCGCCATCCACACCCTGCTTTGTGTGAACTATTCCAGAATTTTCAAGAACCCTGATAGCCTGCCTTACGGTAACATTGCTCACCCCAAAGGCTTCGGCCATTTTCCTTTCCGAAGGAAGCTTATCTCCGGGGACAAAGGTTTCATCAAATATACTTTCTTTGATTCTGCTAGCTACTTCCTGGGAAAATTTTTCACTTCGAAGGGGTTTGAATATTGTCATAGTCACACCTTTAAAATAGTTAGTAAATCTTGATGCGTTCGTAAAAAGCTCCGCTATGCCCCGACGAGTCGGGACATTATAATTGCAAGTAACTTGCATTATTTAAATTCGCGTATTACTTGGCATATATTAAGAAGTATCAATAAGTTATGGCGATTTTGTAAATTCTAGTTACTTG
>JAUVXT010000218.1 GCA_030603465.1 Deltaproteobacteria bacterium | reverse complement strand
GGCCGAATTTAACATAACTCATTGATTCTTTTGGGCACTATTCAGATACACGGCCTGTTCGGGGAACAGGCCCTACAATATGTAGGGGCCGATGCCCCCATCGGCCTTAAGCATGCTTTGTAAAAGTTACTTCCAATTATACTGCCGCAAGGTGGCATAGCGGAGCTTTTTACGAGTCCATCACCCTTAATCCTCCTGTAAAATTTCTTCCAGTCTGTCAAGCGCCTCCTGCAATTTTTCAGGTTTGGCGCCACCGGCCTGAGCCATATCGGGACGACCGCCGCCACTCCCACCCACAATGGGCGCGATCTCTTTAACGATGTTCCCTGCGTGGAATTTATCTGTGAGATCCTTTGTGACCAGACAGTGAAGCATTCCCTTATTTCCTACCTTACTTCCCAGAAGGACAATACCCGATTTGATTTTGTCCCGTACTTTGTCGCCAAATTCCCTCAGGGTTTTTGCATCGGGTGCGTCAACCAGGCATGTAAGCACCTGGATTCCCTTTATGTCTTTTGCCTTATCTATGAGGTCTGAAGAATCTCTTGACGCCAGTTTCCCTTTCAATGCTTCTATCTCTTTTTCGAGCTTCCGCTGGTGATTCAGAATCTTTTCCATCCTTTTCGAAAGTTTCATAGGAGTTTCCTTTACCAGCAGGGCGGATCTTTTTAATTCCCTTTCAACCTTTTGGGCATGTCTGACGGCTTCAATTCCTGTCACGGCTTCGATTCTTCTTACACCTGCGGCTACGGCTGATTCGTTGATAATCTTGATAAAGCCGATGTCTCCGGTTCTGAGTACATGGGTGCCTCCGCAGAGCTCCATGCTGAAATCACCCATCTTTACGATTCGTACCCTTTCGCCGTATTTCTCATCAAAGACGGCCGTTGCGCCTGTTTTCATGGCCTCTTCAATGGGAAGAACCTTGGTGCTGACAGGCAAATTTTTTCTTATATATTCGTTTGCAATATTTTCCACCTTCTCCATTTCCTGGTCTTCTATTTTGGCAAAGTGCGTGAAGTCGAATCTCAACCTTTCCGCACTGACAAGAGAACCTGACTGTTTGATGTGATCCCCGAGAACCCGTTTCAGAGATGCCTGCAAGACATGCGTACCGGAATGGTTTGCCTCTATGGATCTTCTGATGCCGTCATCTACCTTCAGGACGACAGTATCGCCGACGCTGATTTTACCCTTATTCATTTTTCCTATATGGGTGAATAGATCGTCGAGGGGTTTCTGCGTATCCCACACATCAAAGAGTGAAAAATCGTTTTCTATAATGCCCGTATCGCCTATCTGCCCGCCCACTTCTCCGTAAAAGGGAGTCTTTTCGACAAATATCTCTCCCCTTTCGCCTTTACTCAGTGTATCGACTTTAACGTCATTCTTCAAAATGGCGACAACTCGCGATTCTGTTTCGGTATTTGTCTCATATCCGGCAAACTCCGTGGTTATCCCCTTGAGGGAAATGTCCCGATAGATATCAGAAACCTCTTCTTCGCCGCTCCCCTTCCACGATTCTCTTGCCTTTTCCCTCTGAGCTTCCATGGCCTTTTGGAATCCTTCCATATCCAGCGAAAGGCCGTAAGATAGGGCCGCCTCTTCCGTGAGATCGGTGGGAAATCCATAGGTGTCGTAGAGTTTAAAAACAATCTCGCCGGGAATTACCGTTTCATCCTTTGTTCTCAGATAGGATACCTCATCATTAAATATTTTCAGGCCGGCATCCAGAGTCTCCATGAAACGCTGCTCTTCATTGACAACTACCTTTTCAACAAATGATTCCTTGTCCAGAAGTTCCGGATAGGCGTCCTTCATTTTTTCTATAACAACGGGAACGAGACCGTTTAAAAAGGGTTTGTTGAGACCGAGCAGTTTTCCGTGACGCGCAGCCCTTCTCAGTATTCGTCTGAGGACATAACCCCTTCCCTCGTTGCCGGGGAGGACGCCGTCACTGATCAGGAAGGTTACGGCCCGGCAATGGTCGGCTATGACCCTCATCGAAACATCAGTTTCTTCACTGTTATTATATTTTTTACCTGATACTTTCTCGATGTGCTCCATAATTTCCTTGAACATATCGCAATCATAATTGCTTTCCACGCCTTGCAGAACTGCGGCAAGTCTCTCCAGTCCCAACCCTGTGTCGATGTTCGGTTTTGGAAGGGGTGTCAATGTTCCGGATTCGTCTCGATCGAACTGGGTAAAAACGAGGTTCCATAATTCGAGATGCCGGTCGCAATCGCAGGTTACGTCACATTCCGGCCTTCCGCAGCCGATGCCCTCGCCTTGGTCATAAAGTATTTCGGAACAGGGGCCGCATGGGCCCGTGTCTCCCATTACCCAGAAGTTGTCCTTTTCGTCCATGCGGACGATCCTGTCCGCCGCGATCCCCATTTTTTTGTTCCAGATATCAAAGGCCTCGTCGTCGTCCCTGAAAATAGTTATCAAGAGCTTTTCTTCAGGAATTCCCAGCACATCAGTGAGGAACTCCCAGCCCCAGCTTATGGCCTCTTCTTTGAAATAGTCACCGAAGGAAAAGTTGCCGAGCATTTCGAAAAATGTATGGTGGCGTGCAGTAAAGCCCACATTTTCCAGGTCATTGTGTTTTCCACCCGCCCTGACGCATTTTTGGGATGTAGCTGCCCTCGTATAGCCGCGTTCTTCCTGTCCCAGAAAAAGGTTCTTGAATTGAACCATGCCTGCGTTTGTAAAGAGAAGGGTAGGGTCCTCTTTAGGGACGAGGGGTGAACTGTGTACGATTGTATGGCCTCTTTTTTCGAAATATTTCAAAAACTTTTCTCTGATTTCGCTGCCTGTCATAAAGGTGTTTCTCCTGTTATTTTTACGATGATGATGTCTCAAATTCTTCAAGCTTTCCCAGAACATCAAATATCAGCCCCGCCGGAAAACCCTTTCCCATCAAATTTTGCGCCAGTCTGTTTTTTTCTTTTTCGATGGCGATGAGCGACAAATCTCTTTTCCGAAACCTTTTCTCCATGATTCGCTTTATCGCCTCTTTTTCATCAATCTCCTTTCGCGCCTCTTCTATGGATTTTTCGATGAGTTCTGCGGTAATTCCTTTTTCCCGGAGGCTGAGGAAGATTTTCCTGTTACCCCACAGCTTATTTACGGCACAACTTCTTGCCCACTCCCGGGCGAAAAGGCCGTCATCCAGATATTTGAGTTCCGCCAGTCTGTCAATAACTTTTTCTATTATGTCTCTTGTGAACCCTTTTTCTCTCAGCCGTGATCGCAGCTCCGCGGTGCTTCTTCCCCTGTACAGAAGCAGGCGAAGGGCTTTCTGCTTTGCCTTTTCATATACAGGGTCTTCCTCCATTATTCCTTCGCCTTCGGTTCTTTCTTCTTCATGTTGAATTTGTTGCGTACGTCATCCTCCATTTGCGCCAGTGTGTCGGGGTTCTCCCTGAGGAAGGTCTTTGTACTTTCTCTCCCCTGGCCGATCCTTTCTCCGTTGTATGAATACCAGGCGCCCGACTTTTCAACAATTCCGTTGTTGGCTGCAAGATCGAGGATATCACCCGCTATTGAGATTCCTTCTCCAAATATTATATCAAATTCGGCCTCCCTGAATGGCGGGGCCACCTTGTTTTTTACCACCTTAACTCTTGTCCTGTTTCCGACGACATCCTGTCCCTGCTTGATGGCCGATATCCTTCTGATATCGATGCGCATGGTTGAATAAAACTTGAGTGCGTTACCACCGGTTGTCGTCTCTGGATTACCGAAAAAGGTTCCTATTTTCATCCTTAATTGATTTATAAAGATCACAGTTGTCTTCGATTTGCCTATACTTCCCGTAAGTTTTCGCAGCGCTTGGGACATCAATCTTGCCTGAAGACCCATCTGGGCATCTCCCATATCTCCTTCAAGCTCGGAACGGGGCACAAGGGCCGCAACGGAGTCTATTACCAGAACATCGAGGCCGCCGCTCCGTACCAGAACTTCGGCGATCTCCAGCGCCTGTTCCCCCGTGTCAGGCTGCGATATGAGAAGATCGTCGCTATTTATCCCTATCTTCCTGGCATAGGCCACATCGAGGGCGTGTTCCGCATCTATAAAAGCGGCCAGTCCGTTTTCCTTCTGCGCTTCAGCCACAATATGGAGGGCGAGCGTTGTCTTTCCTCCGGACTCGGGACCGAATATTTCTATAACCCTTCCCCGGGGAACACCGCCAACCCCCAGGGCTATGTCAAGACTGAGTGAACCTGTGGGTATTGCAGGTATATCGGAGATAAATTCCTCTCCCCCAAGTCTCATAACCGAACCTTTTCCGAATTGCCTTTCGATCTGGGTTATTGCCAGTTCGACTGCCTTCTCTCTATCTGTATCTGATTCCATGATAGTTTCCCCCTTAATCAGTTAATTTTGACGACTTCGTAAAAAGCTCCGCTATGCCCCGACGAGTCGGGACATTATAATTGCAAGTAACTTGCATTATTTAAATTCGCGTATTACTTGGCATATATTAAGAAGTATCAATAAGTTATGGCGATTTTGTAAATTCTAGTTACTTG
>JAUVXT010000090.1 GCA_030603465.1 Deltaproteobacteria bacterium | reverse complement strand
CCCGGATATACTTTCGCGACACGCCTCCCACGCGATCAATCGCATTCTTTTCGCGATTAAAGGCCTTGATGATGCGAATACCCGAAAAGCTTTCCCGCACCGCTTCCGTCAATTCCGAAAATATGGACTGGACCTTCGTGTACCGGTGGTGCATCTTTTTCGCCAGCGTCCGCGTTACCAGCACGATGGCCGGCATGGGAATCAGCGCGAATATAGTCAGTTTCACATTGATGTAGGCCATAAAGCAGATAGCGGCGCTTCCCAGAAAGATAGCGTCCGTCAGCGCAACCATCCCCATTCCCACTGCCATGCGTATATTATTGATGTCATTGGTGGCATGGGCCATGAGATCGCCCGTCTTGGTTTTGCCGAAGTAATCTGCCGAGAGTGTCTGGATGTGGGAAAAGAGCCTGTTGCGAATCTCCTTCTCGATCTCTCTCGACGTGCCTATGAGAAATCGCCTCCATACAAAGCGAAGGAGGGCCATCATGACGGCTATGCCGAGGATCTCTCCGGCATAGAGTGCGAGCTGCGCCCTATCGACATGCAGCATCGTCAGGTCATCGACGGCCCATTTGATAACCCTGGGGATGAAGAGCTGGAGTGTATCGACGCCCATCAGGCAGAGGATGCCTGTGGCAATAATCGCGCGTCGCCGCATCAGATATGGTTTTATCACATAGAAAGACTTCATAAACCTTCCCTTCGCACGTCATCCGCTTACTATGCCGGTTCCGTTCTGTAAAGAAATTTTTCGGCGGCCTGTGGATCGGGAAGAAACCCTTACCCGGACGGAAGAGCCTCCATCATAATCTTGAAGGCAACCTGTGATAAGGGATTATCCAGGGTTTTTCAGGGGAGGGGCCTCTTCATTTTACCCGCAATTATACTACCGGCGAAGAGAAGGGCCATGACGAGAACGAAGGCCCAGAAATAGCTCCCCGTCGCATCGAAGATAAAGCCGGCAACATAGGGGGCAAAGGCCCCCAGCATCATGGCAATGGCGGCGGTGATACCGATCAGTTCTCCCAGGGACCGCATACCGAAGAATTCACCGAGCACACCAACGTGGGCGGGCGACCTCATTCCCTGAAATACTCCGTAAAAAATGACGAAACAATAGAGTATCCACGTTTCATACAGAAAGAGGAGACAACTGAGAAACAGCGCCATTCCCAGACAGGCAAAGGCCAGTGTCATCTGCCAGTTCATCCTGTCCGAGATGATTCCCGACAGGATACGCCCTAAAAATGAAAATCCCCCCGCCAGTCCCAGCGCCGCGGCGGCGATTGTCGGTGAGATTCCCTTATCTGTGGCATGGGGAATCATATGAACAGTTACCGTCTGACAGGCCACAACAACGATGCAGTTAATGATCATTATAGAGGCAAAGGCATGGGTAAAGAGGGCTTTCTTCGTCGTCAATCCCTCATCTCCGAGAGATGCCGGGACATCCGGGCTTCCCTCCCTTTCCTGCCCCGAATCTACCGGGCTTTTTTTCATTACCAGTGCGGAAGCGATGATAATCGCAAAATAGAGGGCCCCTACGATGGAATAGGTGTTTCGCCAACCATAGATAATGATAAGGTAGTTGATCAATGGCGTGAAGACCATCGCTCCAAGGCCGATTCCCGATATAACAATGCCCAGGGCAAGTCCCGCCTTCTTTCTGTGGTTAAACCATCGTTGTACCGTTGCCGTCGGAACCGACCAGGTAGCTCCGCCACCGAGTCCGGCAAAAAAAAGACAGGCACGGAGCTGATTGATATCGTCGACGCGACCGCAGAGCGAAATGCCGACTCCGGCCAGTATTGCGCTCGCCATAAGAATGGGACGGGGGCTGTACTTGTCCACCAGACGTCCGGTAAAGATTACCGAAACGGAAAAACCGATCATGAATGCAGTGTAGGCCGACGAAACGAGCGCCCTGCTCCAACCAAACTCGGCAGCCAGCGGCTTGAAGAAAACTCCGAAGGACCACATCGCTTCGCCCAGGGTGAATGTGACAAAAAATCCCGCAACGACTACAAACCAGCCGTAGAATATTTTCGACTTCCTCATTCCATTACACACCATCCGCAATGCCAAAAAATTCTGTTCCGATCATCACGCAAGGTTGAAAAATTTTTTTTGTGAAATGATATTCGCAGAAAAATCAGTGCGGTTTTTAGAATCTCTCCGGGGAAATTGTCCCAGTGTCTTTCGAATACACATATAGAGAGAAGGGTTCCCTGTGTCAAGAAGAAAGAAGGGGAGCGTGTCTCATTGAAACTCCCCCGCGTCAAGGCTGCGGGAGATCTCCGACTGTTAAGAAAAATTTCTATTTTTTGTTCGCTCACTAACCCCGCCGCGAGCAGCGGGAAATGCGCTCGCTGTTCGGTTCAATCCTCGGAATACATCACATGGATACTCTGTATCCACCACAATCGCATATATACAGCCACGCTGGATACTTACTATACACCTTAACCCTGAGATTACCGGAAGATGAAGTCTTTTTATCATAATAACAAAAATACAGTACGTCATTACAATATGTTACGCCTGACACCAGCCCGTCTTTCGATTATGGCATGAGGCTTGCTGATATTAAAATAAAAAAGAAAGGATACAACCATCATGAAAAAGATATCAATAGCCGCATTGCTTGTTTTTGTCATTTCGGTTCTAACATTCTCAGCCGGTTTTGCGGAGATGCTCAAGGGTCGGGATTTTGTTCGTCTCGGCAAGATTGCCACTCTGAAAGGTACGTTAATCGAGGAGGGCCACGAATGGAGCCTCCGGAATGAAAATGGTATCTATGACCTCCATTTGGGACCGAGTAATTACAGAGACGATAAAGAATTCGTCTTAACAGATGGAGGAAATGCCACTGTCAGCGGATTCGTCCACGGCAAAGACATGGCGGTAACGGTGATAGAAACGGGGGGCGAATCGGTAACCCTGAGGGACAAGACGGGACGTCCCGCCTGGGCAGGAACAAGATTCAGCAAAGGGGACAGGTCCGGAAATTGGGAGAGGCCATCACACAATATGTAAAAGATAAGCTGTATGGGAATCCCCGGCCCTGCCGGGGTACCCATATTCCTTATTATAAAAGAGGATCTATCTTATGAGTTTATTAAGAAAATCACAAATACTGTCAGCATTAATCTTAGCGGGAATACTTATTTTATCTTTTCATCCCACAGAGGCGCTCGCATGTGAAATTGATGTGAAGATCCATGGCGAATCCAGGGAAATTTATAGGACAGGCGATGAAGTGATCTTAAAGGTTGAGGTATTTCTGACCCACAGGAACTGCCCCGAGGGAATCGAGGCGACAGAGTTTAAGGCTGAAGGAATGGACATCCTGGGCGCTACGAAGTGGACCGAGACATCCGGGAACCACTTCGAGCGACTTGTAAAGGTCAAGATTACCGCCAATGAAAGTAGCGAATCGATTTTTCATGCAAAGAGGACCTGCAGCAAAGAAGGCGGCTATAACTATTTAAAGCTGAATGTAGGCGCAGTCTAAACGGAAGTCCCACTAATACTGATTGCCGCATAAACACCTTTTCGCTTCTCTAAGATGCTTTTTGAATACCTTTATTACGGAAGAACCAAGGGTTAACAGGATGTCTGAGCAAATATAATGATCGGCAGATGGTTTAAAAAAATGTCAGGATACCGGGGGATCGTACTCTTACTTATCGTGATTTCCTGGTTCCTGATTCAGGGAATCGCTCTGGGGCAGGAATTAGAATTCCTGCCCCTGGAAAAGATTGACTCCTTTGAGACTATTTCCATACCGGAATTTTCCGAATCCTTCAATAAACAGAAAAGCGAGGGATCGGAAACCTTCGAAAAGCTAAAATATCCGATAGGGGCTCTTTTATTCACTCTCTTTGCGGGGGTTATGTTCCGTTTCAAAAAAACCCGTCCGGCACGACCATTATTCCTTATGGGTTCGCTTGTCATTTTCGGTTTTATAAATGGCGGTTGTCCCTGTATAATTTCAAGTTTTCAGAACTTTATACTGCTGGGGCTGGGTGCGGAATTCAAGATTCACACCATCCTGTGGTTCGTCGGAATCGTCGCAGTCACATATCTCTTCGGCCGCGTATGGTGCGGCTGGATCTGTCATCTCGGCGCCCTTCAGGAATTTATTTACAGCTCGGACAGGTTCGATTTCTTTAAGGGTAAACGCGCACAGGAAATCATGCGCTGGATAAGATATGTACTCTTTGCCGCCCTTATCATTCAGCTGATTTCGACAAAAGAGATCCTTTTCAACCGCGTCGATCCCTTCAAGGTGGCCTTTAATCTTTCATCTTACTATACGGCAGGCTGGATACTCCTGGGCATTCTTTTAATCAGTTCTCTCTTCGTCTACAGACCTTTCTGCCGCGCCGTCTGTCCCGTCGGGCTTTTGTTAGGCTGGACAAACAGACTGCCCGGCGCCTCAATCATAGGAAGAAATAAACACTGCACAGGGTGCCTCAGCTGTAGAAAAGTTTGCAGAACTCAGGCAATAGATGAATATGCAAACGTCAGCAGCCCCGATTGCATTATGTGCGGGGATTGTCTCGACAGCTGCAAAAAAGAGGGGCTTTCGTTTTTCAGGAAAAAATACATTGACTCCACATTCCCCCTTCCCTATATTGACGGTCTGTTAAAAAGTCTTTTCCGGACAACTTCGGGTATAATGCAGCGCTCCAGGAGTGTATCTTATATGAAGAGGGAGAAGAAAAATAATGAAAATCTTTTTTAACCCCACCCCCTCAAGTGTCAGGGCATCTTCTCAATCCGAAATAGATGAAGCCTTTCAATTCCACAAATCCCTCCCCGGTTACAGACCCGCACCGCTCATATCTCTGGATAATGTGGCGAAGGCTTTAGGCGTAAGGCAACTCTTTATAAAGGATGAGGGAAAACGTTTCGGACTCAAGGCATTCAAGTCCCTCGGGGCATCCTATGCCGTTTATCGTATACTGAAAGATCGAAGCGGAGGTTCTCTCAGACCGGAAGAATTTCTGACGGAAAGGGGCCTGTCGCTGGCAGGCGACGCGACCTTCTGCTGCGCCACCGACGGAAATCATGGCCGCGCCGTAGCGTGGATCGCAAAGCTCCTCGAAAGACCGGCTGTCGTTTTTATGCCCCAAGGTACCGTGACTGCAAGGATCGAGGCCATAGAGTCTGAAGGGGCCAAGGTCATTGTCGTAAAGGGGGGCTACGATGAGGCGGTAAAAAGCGCCGCCGAAAGGGAAAAGGAAAAAAATGTTGTCGTCGTGGCAGATGTGGGGTATCCCGGTTACCTCAAAATACCCCGATACATCCAGGAGGGATATCTCACGATATTTCAAGAAACATCAAATCAGTTAAAGAAACGGGGTGAAGAAGCGCCCGATATCCTGTTCATTCAATCAGGTGTGGGAGCGCTCGCCGCCGCCGCCGCGCTCTTTTTCCCCGATGCCGAAAAGGGGCCCGCCCTGGTTTCGGTAGAGCCGACCGGTTCCGCCTGCCTGCTCCATTCCGCAGAAATGAGCGATGATAATCCACATTCTGTAGAATCCGGGGGACAGACAATTATGGCGGGCCTTAATTGTGAAACGCCCTCCCTTACCGCATGGCCTCCGATCCGGGATCGCTTTAACGCATTTATCTCAATAGATGACACTTTTGCAGTAGAGGCAATGAGGCTACTGGCACGAGAGGGTATCGTTTCCGGTGAATCGGGAGCGGCGGGTCTTGCCGCGCTACTCGCGATTCAGAGGGAAAGACCGGATTTAATGGGGAAGTATCTTTTTATAAAGTCAGACTCAAGGATACTCCTTATTAACACAGAATCAGATACCGATCCCGAGGGGTACGAGAGAATAGTCGCAAAGTGTTCCGCAGAGGTCTAACCCGGACAACCCTTCCCCATTCGTCTCCAGCTACACTATGCCTTGAGCCATCATCGCTTCGGCAACCTTGACAAAACCGGCAATGTTGGCGCCATCCATATAATTGCCAGGCGTCCCATACTCTTCGGCCGCCTCTATGCAGGATCTATGAATGCTCTTCATGATCTTTTTCAGATACTCATCCACCTCGTCACGAGGCCAGCTCAATCGCATGCTGTTCTGGGTCATCTCCAGGCCGGAGACACTGACACCACCGGCGTTGGCCGCCTTCCCGGGCGCATATAATATATCGCTGTTCAAAAAGACCTCGATCCCCTCGGGCGTCGTCGGCATATTGGCCCCCTCTGCCACCAGTCTGACACCGTTTTTCACCAGATTACGGGCATCCGTGTCGTTTATCTCGTTCTGTGTGGCACTGGGAAATGCGCAATCAGCCTTGTGATCCCACAGGGGATTGTAATTCAGAGCCGCATCCACCGGGGTATACACCGCCTCCGGATATTTCTCGGCATATTCCTTTAAACGGCCCCTCCTCACATTCTTGAGATGAAAGACATAATTGAGTTTATTCCTGTCTATACCGCTCTCATCATAAACGTATCCTAACGAATCGGATAGCGTCACTACCTTGCCGCCCAGTTCAAGCACCTTCTCCAGTGTATACTGGGCAACATTCCCCGACCCTGATACGAGGCATACCTTCCCTTCTAATGTTTCGCCCTTCACGGCGAGCATCTCCGACGCAAAATATATGCATCCATATCCGGTCGCCTCGGGACGTATCAAACTGCCGCCCCAGGTGAGTCCCTTGCCCGTCAAAATTCCGCTGAACTCATTCCTCAGCTTTTTGTACATTCCGAACAAATACCCTATCTCCCTGGCGCCCACACCTATATCCCCTGCAGGCACATCCGTGTCGGGTCCTATATGCCTGAATATTTCCGACATGAAACTTTGACAAAATCGCATGACTTCCATGTCGGATTTCCCCTTGGGATCAAAATTCGAACCACCCTTCGCTCCACCCATGGGGAGCGTCGTCAGGGCATTCTTGAATGTCTGTTCGAATCCCAGAAATTTCAAAATACTCAAATTCACCGATGGATGAAATCGCAATCCACCCTTGTAAGGCCCGATGGCGCTGTTTACCTGTATCCGGTATCCCCTGTTTATCCGGACCTCTCCACTGTCATCCATCCAGGGAACCCGAAACACCACAATCCGCTCCGGCTCAACCATCCGCTCCATTATACTCGCTCGAACATACTCCGGATGTTTTTCCAGCACCGGTTTTACGGACTCTACCACCTCCGTCACCGCCTGTAAAAACTCAGGTTCACCCGGATTCTGCGCCTCACACCTCTTAATAAATTCTTCCATCTTGGATCTTCTCCTTTTAAGTGTATATCAAAGAAGAATTAATATCAGATAAATTCCTCTATGGCAAATTTCGAATCATTGAACCATGAGAAAACGAAAAAATGCCGCGCCGGAAGAACAAAACATTGTCATCAAGCGGGACGTCCATTCTCATCCCAGCCGTGCAGGCGATAATAATCTTTCACCATGTATTCGAGTTCTTCCTCTTTTATGCCAGCCCCGATATCCTGCAATTTCCGGTGCAGCCCCTTCGACAAACGATCATCCTCAGGTTTAAGGCCCTCCCTCAAGTTAAATTTTCGAATCAGGGTCGCAATAGACAGGGCCCTTTTTTCAAGAACCTTTTTCTCCGCATTCATCCCCGTCACAGCCGTAATTACCTCACCCATTCTCTCCCATGTATAGAGATCTCTGTAGAAACGGCAGAAAATAAGTGTATCGAAGAGGAGCAGGCGATTCTCGAAGTCAATGAAGAGTTCCGCCTTCCCCTCGATCTCATCCTTGTCGATCATGCCGCTCAGTTCCGGTTTGTAAAATGTTGCCCTCAAATGACACGCCCCGCGATCCGACGTGGCATATCCCAACGCCATCCCTTTGAGCACCCTGGGATCATAACCGGCAGGTTCCAGACCTTTGACATGGACCGCAATATCTTCCAAATCCCACCGGGAAGCGGCAAATTTAATCCCACGGGCCAGGATATCGCCGATATCCTCTCGCCCGGCAATCTTCCCCAGCAGGTCGGCAATCGCATCAACATCGCCATAATCAATTTTATAATCGATCTTCCCTCTTCTGGCCGCCTCAATAGTAAAGGCACAGAGATTGCCCGCCGACATGGTATCCATTCCCAGCCGATCACATATGTCATTGAGATAGGCGATCTCCTCTATGCTGTCGATGAGGCACAGTCCACCAAAGGCGTAAATCGTCTCATACTCTGGACCCTCCAGTTTCAACCCGGCATGGCGGCCCTCTTTAACGGTCGTCATGCGACCGCACGCCATGAAGCACTTCAGGCATGCATTCGGTTTCACCTCGCACCTTTCATGGAGGGCATCGGCGCCGATTTTTTCCCACTGATCATATTTCCCCAGACTCCAGTAGCGTGTAGGAAAGGCATTGGCATTATTCAGAACCTTCACCATCTGGGTGGTGCCCATGGACTTATATGCCTTCACACCCGGATTGTCTTTCCCCTCTTCGGCCAATTGCTTCGCGATTTTACTCACCGAAGATTCGTCATGCAACTTGCGCCTTCTATCACCCTGGAAGAGTATCGCCTTGAGCTTTTTGGAACCCATAACAGTTCCGACTCCCGTCCTGCCGGCAGAGCGCCAGTAGTCATTTTCTATAACGGCAAAACGCACCAGGTTTTCACCCGCCGGTCCTATCACTACAACCCCGGGCTTTTTCAACCCCTCCCCGGAACGGCCGAACCTCTCGGCCACCTCATCCTCCGTCTTATATGTATCCATACCCCAGATGTCGCCGGCATCATGAAATTCCACGCTTTCCGGATAGATTGTAAGGACTGTCGGCCCGGCACTCTTACCCCTGATCACTATGGCATCGTATCCGGTAGAGTCAATAGCCTCGGGCACTTTCCCGCCGGCGTACGATTCAGAGTAAAACCCTGTCTGTGGCGACTTGGTAAAGACACCGTAACGGCAGGAACCCCAGATATTGCTTCCCGTAATGGGACCGGTGGCAAAAATAAGACAATTTGCAGGATCCAGGGGATCAATCCCGGGTGGATTGGATTCGGACAACAGGTAGGAAGCGAGGCCCTTTCCACCCAGATATTTTTCAAATACCTCGTCTTTAATTTCTTCAACGGCATACTTTCCCCTGCTCAGGTCAATCCTTAATATCCTACCATAAAATCCATGCATCGACTTACTCCTATCTTTTATGTTTATGCTTGTAATGCCTCAAAAACGACAATCATTAGCAGATTACACCTTTATGACACGTCACACCTTTCCGTAGCACAAAACCGATACCACAAAAACGGGCATAAAACCTTTGCTCTTCTTGAATCTATGCAAATATTATATCCAACGCAAAGTAATTTCCAAGAATCTATGACAACATACCGATATTACAGCTAATATGGTATATCTTGGCTATACCCCTCTATTTGTCGCTATCGGCGACATTTATTTTGTCCATAACCTCCCAATATCACCAGTATCCTGAGTTCCCGAAGAAATGTAACGATGAAACGGATATAAGCCAACAATAATAGACAAATAAATACGATTTCTCTTGCACTTATCCTCGTTACTCTATATATTATTGTAACGAGGAAAGGAGGGGTTGTATATGGCGGCCA
>JAUVXT010000276.1 GCA_030603465.1 Deltaproteobacteria bacterium | reverse complement strand
CCGCAATCTATGCCTGTGAAAATGAAGATCGGGTCAGAAAGGTCATACTCCTTGCGCCTGCCATGCATCTGGAAGATTTTCAGCCATACCTTGGAAAGAGACTCGATGTTCCGGCAGTCGTTTTTCACGGAACCCGCGATGACGTGGTTCCACTCGCTTCGGTTCGTAGAATCGCCGAAAATATCTTCAAAAATATAACATATAATGTCGTCGATGATGATCACCCGCTGCGTGAAACCTTCCTCTCTTACGATTGGGACAATCTATTAATGGCTTGACACAGGGTTTATGTTGAATTATTAGTAAAATATTAGGGGGTTAAATGGAAAATAATTATTCGAAAAAAGTTGTCATACGCTACTCGGCGGAGATAGTCGATCAGCCCATTACCTACCACCTCGTCAAGGATTTCGACCTCTCCTTCAATATCATGAGAGCACGGGTTTTGCCAAAAAGGGAAGGTTTGCTGGTGCTGGACCTCTCCGGCACGAAGGAAAATTTTGACAAGGCGATTCGTTATCTCAAAAAGTCCGGATTGAAGGTAGAGCCCCTCTCAAAGAGTGTCACCCAGAATACCGACAGATGCGTACACTGCGGTTCCTGTCTGGCGTTCTGCCCCACCGGCGCCCTCTATATCGACAAAAAGGATATGCAGGTACTCTTTGACGTGGAAAAGTGCAACGGCTGCGAAATGTGTGTAAAGGCGTGTCCCGTGAGAGCCATGGAAATTGATCTTATATGATCGGGCAATCATTTCCCGAGGATGGCCTTTTTCCCCTTTTCTACAACCTTTCCAATCCCTTTCGTGAGATCCTTACCCTCCTCCAGGATCTCTTTTCCCTTTTCAACCATCTTATCGCTCTTTTCCTTAACACCACTGATGGTCTTTTTCAGATTATCGGGAAATTCATCCGGTGATTGGTAATAAAAATATCCCCCTAAAGCCAGCAGTATAAGTCCCAGAATCAGCACCATCTTGAAAAACTTTACAACGATGAAATAGATCATCAAGAGGGCGATGGCGGCAAATACTATGATAGCTATTGGATGGCTTGATAAATATTCAATACAACTATCCATAAAGTCCCTCCCCCCATCGAAATCCAGAAACAATTCCGGTAAAACCTTTCAACTTTGTTCAACTTAAAAATATCTTTTCAAGCTCACTGGCAGTCAGTTGATATCCACCCCTGATCGTTCTCTTATCATCTGCAAACTTCGTCTCTATGCACTCACCGTCGGCGACACAGTCCCCCTTATCATTGGGCTCATAGCCATTGCATACACGTAATACATCGGGAGATATCTCATCTATAAGTACGATTTTTCCATCGCCATCCCTCAATCTTCCCAGTTCAAATTTGCCATCCACCACATGGAGGTCCTTCGATGCAAATTCTTCAGAGACAACGGTGGCAATATCTTTGACCAGTTTATCTACATAATCAATCTCTTTTCTTGTCATAACGCCCGCGGCTTCCAGCGCCTCGTAGGTAATCAGTATATCCGAATCCCCCTTTGTCCAGGCTTCTACCACTTTATGAAGGTTCTTTCCGGGTTTTACAAAGGGATATCTTCTCCAGAAACTCCCCGTTGCATTATTTCTCCATGTGAACTCAAGGTTCAGAAGCGGCGCCGACCCTTCATACTGGGGGGCCTCTTCGGACATGCTGAGCGGGGTAGCAGGTTCAACGATCATTTCATTATCGCTTACCGTATCTATATAGTGGGAGGGTATACCCTTCTCCTTCAAAAGACGAAAGAAGTAGGTGGCAAATTTACAGGCCACCGCTCCCTTACCGGAAATTTCACCAACGACATTATCATATCCCGGATCAAAAACAGGTTTCCCGTTTTCAATATATCCCGTTCCTCTATCGGTAAAAACGAATCTGTATTTTCCTTGATATGATCCTTCACCTATTTCGAAAACATCTTTAGATTTTCCGCCATATATCAACTTTTCCTCTGGCATATCTTGTTACCCCCATATCTTCTGAGTGATTTTTTATTGATCTACATCGACAGCTTCCATGTCAGAGATATACTCAAGCAGTTTAAATGTCAATTAAAAATGGCAGCTTTTCACTTAAATGGCAATATTAATTGACATTTAAACTGCTTGTGATATTTTCAGTCATGTATGAACTATTGAGGAGGAATAAATGAAAATTACCATAAAGAGGGGAAACCTTACAGATTACAATTTCGAAGCGGTCGTCGCGGTCCTTTTTGAAGGGGATAAAACCCTCAAAGGAGCGGCCCTGATTCTTGACAAGGAATGCGGAGGGGCCATCAGCGATCTTCTGGCATATGGAGATTTCGAAGGCAAACTCTTTCAGTCCGCCGTTCTCTACACAAGGGGGTCCATACCTAGCAAGCGAATCCTTGTCATGGGACTGGGTAAAAAAGAAGAATTTGATATAGAAAAGCTGAGAGGCGCCTTCTCCAAGGCGGCGCAGAAGATCAGAGAATTGCATGTTAAGAAATTTGCCCTGTCAATCGATCTTGGAAAGACAGACTTTTCTCTGGACAAAATCTCAGGAGCTATAACGGAAGGTATCCTCCTCGGTCTATACAAATTCATCCCCTTCAAGACAGTCGATTCAGATAAAGAAACGGAAATTAAAGAATTGACTATTGTAGGCCCTGATCCCAAATCTCTGGACATTATAAGTTCCTCCATAAGGGAAGCGGAGATCATATCGGACGCCGTTTACCTCGCCAGAGATCTGGTTTCCACACCATCCAACGAAATGACTCCCACTATACTGGCAGATAAGGCCTGTAAAGTTGCCTCTCAAATGGGAATAGAAATAGAAGTTCTAGACAAAACCACAATGAAAAAATTGGAGATGAATACCCTCCTTGCCGTCGCGCGTGGAAGCAACGAACCTCCCAAATTTATCGTTATGAAATATAATGGTGGAAAGGGCGGGGGGAAACCGGTTGTCATGGTCGGAAAAGGAATTACCGTCGCCCGTGGAGGTATCTCCATAATACCATCGGCAAATATGGAAGACATGGAGTCAGATTT
>JAUVXT010000242.1 GCA_030603465.1 Deltaproteobacteria bacterium | reverse complement strand
AGATTCCGTGAGAAAAATCTACGCAAATAATTGACGCAAACCTGCCACTTT
The DNA here is from genome assembly GCA_030603465.1 of Deltaproteobacteria bacterium. GTDB lineage: Bacteria > Desulfobacterota > Syntrophia > Syntrophales > UBA2210 > JAFGPZ01. Next base: position 3,936 of record JAUVXT010000242.1, on the reverse strand, counting down.
GGTATTGCTGTCTACATGGGAATTGGATGATTGAAAAGTGGTAAGGTTATTTCAGGATTAGGTGGCAGTTTTCGCAGGAATGTGCACTTTGAATTATGGCTGTTACTTCATTTGTCAGATGTATCGAAATATACGATAAAACAAAAGCGGTGCCATTGCTGTGGTAAAGTGGAATTAAAAAAAAGAATGCAATCAATTGCAAAAGAATCTTACAGCCATGACAATGTTACGCTGGATTTGATTATGAAAAACGTTAGAAGGGCTATTGTTCACGCGATAAAAATCGACAAAGATCCTCAATCGCGATGGCCGGTAAAGACGGGAACAAGAGTATATATGCTTATTAATAACATATTAAGGGGGTAGAATCTAAAATTATTATAGTATTAGAAATTAGTAATTTCCGGTTAAGTTTTTGCATATAAGTTTTGATCATTCGGTTCTTTGAAATCATAAGCAGTTTCTGTGCTTGAAGGAGCAGCTCTCAGTTCATTCTGGATTTGCGTTCGCAGTTGCCGCACTCTCTTGATGGAGACCTTCTCTTTATGTTGCTCGTGACAATAGATGGCAAGCAACAAATAGGTTATCAATCCTGCAAGGATTTGAACCATAAGACCGTGCTCGCTCCGTGCAATCAGATGATATACCTTCAAGTGCCGCTTCCACCAGGCGAAGAAGTTTTCGATATCCCATCGGAGCTTATAGGCAGCCGCTATCTGTTCAGCAGAAAGGTCGTACCGGTTCGTGGCAATCCAGTATTTTGCGTTGTCAACTTCATACCCGACAAGTCGGAGTGGTGTCTTTGTCTGGTTGGTTCCGGCAGTGCCAAGCAGAACAGTGGCATCATAAAAAACGATGCTGTCGGGTGCAACAGTATGGGATTCGATGTCGGTTTTTATGGTTTTTGCCTTGATGCGGCACATGAAGAGTTTCTCCTCTTTCTGCCACAGATCGAACCTTTCGTGACATTGATAACCGCGATCCATAACACCCGTTTCACCGGGGGAAAGGATCTGGCTGACAAAGGGTCGTTCGGCACTGTTGCCATTGGTAAAGAAGATCTTCCTGGGAATGCTCCGGTTCAGGTCGAAACCGATATGAGCTTTGGCCTTCTTTGCCCCCTTCCGATAGTCAGCCCACTGCATGGAGAGGGTTGCATCGATAAACGATCCATCAATGGCGACAAGATTGCCAAGCGCAGGATGGCAATACGGCAGAACATGCGCTGCCTGTTTTTGCAACTGTTCAAAGACAAACATGAACTGATCGAGTCCTCGGGTATTAGTGGCCTCCGAGAAACTGCTCTTTTTAATGCCCCCTTCGGGAGCTATCTGACTGCGGGCAAAATCATCTTCTTCGAGTGCCTGCAGCAGATGTTGTGCTGATGTATGTTCTTGGAGATAAAAAAATATCAATGCCTTAAGATGTTCTTCAAAGCTCATCTGCAACGGTCTGTTTCCTCGTGATTCAAGCGGCGGCACGAAGTTCATGGCATCGCGAATCGGATTATATAGTTTGTCGAAAGATAGCGCGTAGTTCTTACCCATTGGATCAAAAGTGTGTGGCATATTCATAACTCCCCGATATTATTATTTATATCAGGGCGCGCCCACACTATTAACCCTATGTCAAGTGAAATAATGGCGCAATCGGCTGTTTTTTATAATTATTTTTCAATTTTATATGCAATTTCCTAACCGGAAATTACTGATTAGAAATAGCATTTCATATCATAATAGTAAAACAAATGATTTTTTATTGGTATATATCATCAAAAACAACGGATATCATTCCTTTCAAACAGTAATTGTTATTTATACTTTTAACCGAAGACATAGATAAGTAGGTGAAGCCAATAATGATTTTCTTCATTGAACCGAGCTCAGATACTCGTCGCATATCGTGTCCAATGCCATCAAATCAAAGAGTTAATACAGCTTTATTATGTCCCAATTCTACTGCGGATTTCTGAGATAATTCAATCAAAACTGACGAACTTTTCCTTCTTTACACCGCAGACAGGGCATTCTTCGGGCAATTCACCGTCGGAGATATAACCGCATACCGTGCAGACATGGTAGGCCGTTTCCCGTTCCGACATCATATCATTCAACGCGTTCTTATACAGTTTCGCGTGGCCCTCTTCCACGTCCCTGCTCTGCGAGAAGTGCAGCGCCGCCGCCTTGTCGCCCAGATCGTTGGCCGTCTTAAGAAATTCCTCGTAGGCCACCCGGGCAACTTTTTCTTCCGACTCGAAACTGTTTTGCAGGTTTTCCTCCGTGTTTCCCGTCTCCTTCAGCACCCTCAGGGCACGCGTCCCGTGGATCTCTTCAGAGAAGCAAATGACGCGAAAGAGCTTCGCGATCTGGGGATAACCCTCTTTTTCCGCCACATCGGCAAATATCTTGAGCCTTAATGCCGCCTTCGCTTCACCCGCGTAGGCCTTTTCTAAGGCATCTTTTATCCCTTTATCCATCGCTATAGATTCCTTTCTGTAGATTTATAGCCCGAGAAATTGAATTGCCATACCGCACAGGCATATGGAACCGCCTGCCAGCGCGTGGGTATAGACTTCCACTTTCTTCATGGGAACGAGATTGATCCCCCACATGGAAACGGTGACAATAGCGATCATCGTAAGAATCGTCACCCCTCCGAATACTGCCGTCACCATAAGCAATCCCCATAAACTCGCCTTTGCCGCCGGGTACATCAGTACCGGTATCAGGGGCTCTCAGGACCCGAGGACAAATATTGTGAACAATATCCAGGGTGTAAGCCGCGCCGCACCCTCCCCTTCATGGACGTGGGCATGTTCTTTCGTATGCACATGGTGATGCATGTGAGTAATTCCATTCGCATGGCTGTGCGAGTATTCATGGGCTTTGTGCTTCAAGGCCCTGCGCAGCCCCCATACGAAATAGACCATTCCGAAGGCGATCAACCCCCAGGCCGCGAGATTGCCGCGAAAGGATTCGACGATTTCCAGTTTTGTGACGGCAATTCCCAGAGCTACGCCGAAAAAACCCAGGAAAACGGAGCTTCCGATATGCCCGATGCCGCAGAGAAAGGTTATCCAGAGGGTCTTCATCATCGTCCAGTTCCGCGCTTTCCCCATAACGATAAAGGGCAGATAGTGATCGGGACCGAGCAGTGTATGAAAAAACCCGATGGAAGCCGCCGTTACGACCAGAATAATCAACTCCTGAGACATCATAACCCACTCTCCTTCAATTTAAGCTCCCCGCCGCAAGATGCGTGGCATGTGTTCACTGCTATACCGGCCCTTTACTGCCACTGATCTGATCGTGGTGAGAATATGGGCATATATGCCGTTCTTTGAGATTCGTAAGCGACCAGCTTTTGTGTCTCGAAAAAATAAGACAACAGCTGATCGCTCACATCACTTTATTCCGGTGAAAACTCGTCCTTACCGACTCCGCAAATCGGACAGACCCAGTCGTCGGGAAGCGCGTCAAAGGAAGTTCCCGGCGCGATACCGCCGTCATCATCCCCCTTGTCCGGATCATAAACATAGCCGCATACATCGCATACATACTTTTGCATTATTCACCTCCTCTTTTATTTTATGCCATTATACATTCTTTGAGAAAGAAGGTCGCTAAATTTCTACCTTTATCAACCTTAAAATACTACTTTAACTTATGATCCCATCTTTTTGCTACTTCAGCCCCGATGGAAAGGCATTTATCAATGGTATCGGAATCTGGCGCGTTACGGCATTTAATTCCCTCGGACAGGAGATCAACCTTTATTTCCTTAAGAATATCTTCCACTTGCCTCACCGATTCTCCACTCCACCCATAGGAACCGAAAGCTGCGCCCACCAGATTCCTGGGCTTTAATCCCTTTATATATGTCAGGACATCGGCGATACTGGGGAATATATTATTATTGAGGGTCGGCGAACCGACG
>JAUVXT010000009.1 GCA_030603465.1 Deltaproteobacteria bacterium | reverse complement strand
ATCTCTGCTTCGGAGGGGCAAAGTGCCGCACCGTATGTCCCTGGAAAATCCCGCAGAGGCAATCGGGTGTGGGGGTATATCTCAAGATAATGCCCACCTTGGCGGGAAACGGGGTCATGTATAAATGCGATCTCTGTAATGATCTGCTTCGCAAGGGGAAGAAGCCCGCCTGCATCGATGCCTGCCCGAGAGATGCAATGGCGATAGGGCCTTATAATGATATCGTGAAGGTCGCCGAAAAGCGGGCCGCAGAGATGAAGGGATTTATCTACGGGGTGAAAGAAAACGGAGGCACGGGAACCTTCTATGTCTCTCCCGTTCCCTTCGATATATTGAATAAGGCCATCGACAAGGGTCCCGGGAAACCACATCTGGGTCCTGTAAAGCGGGCAATGGCGGCAATGAGTACCCTGGAAAAATCGGTAATTTTTTCCCCTGTAATCGGCCTCGCCGCCGGGATTGCCGGTGTGTGGTTTGCTATATCAAAAAGAAAGGGGGACGAGAAAAATGGCTGATCGAATCATCGAAGAAAAAGGTGTGGTAATTCGCCACGGTGTGATTGAGCTTCTGGAACACTGGTTCTTGGCGATTTCCGGAATTGTGTTGATTGTTTCCGGCCTCTTTCAAATGCCCCTGCCGAGGCGCTACTATATAACCGATATACCGGGAATGGCATGGTCGGGCGATTTTATGATTAACCTGGAAATTCATTATATTGCGTCCATTGTCTTCATCGCCGTGTCGTTCTTTCATATCATTTATCACGGCATGCTTCGCCACAACGCGATGCTCCCTAAAAAGGGAGACATGAAGGAATCCATAGATGTCATCAAGACATTTTTTGGAAAGGGCGAAGAGCCCCCCTTCCATAAGTATCTGCCTGAACAGCGGATTGCCTATATGGGAATGGCCGTTATCATTGCCGTCCTCATTATATCGGGCATCGTCATGACCTATAAGAACATCTACGATCCCCAGATGACCTTTGCCTTTGTCTCCTGGGCGACATGGCTGCACAACATATTTGCCGTCCTCTTTATACTGGCCTTTATCGCCCACGTGGCGGCCATTCTCTTGAAGCCCAACCTTCCAATGCTACGGGGAATTTTTAGCGGTTCCGTCAAACTGGACTACGCCGAGAAGCGGCACTGCCTGTGGATCGATGAAATCCGTGGGGTGGAGGAGATCAAAGAGATGCCCCCGGAAGAGGCGTATGTCGCTACTGAGGCTTCAGACGAGACGATTAATGACAGTGAAGCAATAACCTCTGAAGAGGAAAAGAAAACAGTGTAATAGTTTTCAAGGAGAAACCAGGAATGAATCTTCGGAATATCCCGAAGATTTCAGGAATTGTTATGAAAACACCGTATAAAGGTGGTCATGCCATATTGAAAGGGGATAATGGATGGATAAGAAGATAATAATTACTGCTGCAGTGACCGGATCACGGCCAACCAAGGAGATGAACCCTGCCGTTCCCTACACCCCGGAGGAAATAATTCAGTCTGCCGTTGACTGTCATAAAGCCGGCGCCGCTATTGTTCATGTCCATGTGAGGGATCCGGAGACGGGCGCGCCCGATTTCAAGGAAGGGCTCTTCAAAAAAGTCTTGGAAGGGATTCGGGGAAAGTGTGATATAATAATAAATCTTACCACCAGCGGATTCAGCCTATCCGGTCCTGATACCATGAAGGAACGCCTGATGCCCATATACTTGAAGCCGGATATCTGCTCTTTCGACCACGGTTCCCTTAATTTCTTCGACAAGACATTCATCAACACGCTGGAGTGGGGCGAAAGTGCGTCGAAGACCATGCAGGAGATGGGCGTAAAACCGGAGATTGAGGTCTTCGATGTGGGACACATACACCAGGCCAATGACCTGATAAAGCGAGGCCTGATCGATGATCCTCCCTACTTCCAGCTATGCATGGGAGTAAAATGGGGGGTGGGCGGTGAGCCGGAAGATCTGCTGTTCATGAAGGACAAGCTCCCCGAAGGAGCCCTGTGGAGCGTCCTTGGAATACAGAGATTTCAGCTTCCCATGATAACAATGAGCATGATTATGGGAGGACACGTCAGGGTAGGCTTCGAGGACAATATCTATGTGAAGAAGGGCGTCCTCGCCAGAGACAACGCGCACACCGTTGAGTTGGCCGCCGATCTCGCCGAAAGACTGGGGCGAAATGTTGCCACGGCGAAAGAGGCACGGGCAATGTTGGGGCTGAAGAACCCTCACGATATCTAGATCGCTAACGGCAGCTTAACTCCCTTTAAGACAGGTAGAGAATATTATTCCCCCTCTTTTTTCAGTTGCTTGGCATCTTTCTTCTTCTGCTTGGTCAGGGCCTTAAGCGCCTTCTTTTTCTGTTTGGCCCTTTCTTTCGCTGCGTCCCCGGCCAAATCCGGAGATGACTTGTTGTCATTAACTGCCGATGGATCGTCCGCCGGGTTGTCATTATTTATCTGAAGGACCGATTGTTCCGTGTCATCCGGGCCCTTGTCTTTTTTTAAGACCTTTCCCTTTGCCATAAAGTATTTGGCAAGGCTCTTGCCAAACTGTCCGATAAAACCGGCCAGGAGGACAATGAGGACCCACTTGATAATATTCCAGTAGTCAAAGTCGTTCATACCCAGTTAATATAAAAACCCTCCCGTCTGCGCAAGAAAAATCCTCATCTCTTTAATGTTGGGGTTCAATCTGCAAGATTGAACCAGCGGCAGCATCGGCCTGTTCGGGGAACAGGCCCTACCATATGTAGGGGCCGATGCCCCCATCGGCCATAATAAAACATGTTTCGTAAAAGTTACTTTCAATTATCCTGCCGACGTCTCTGCCTGTGCGTGCCCGCACGCAGACACAGGTCGGCATAGTGGAGCCTTTTACGACCCCATCACTGTTGATCCAGAAAAAGATCCACTATCAAATCCGTTATCTCAACGATGTCTTCCTTATGAAATCGGGGGACATCCACTGTGACGGGGTCTTCGGTCACTATGGCTATCAGGTTGTCATCGCTGGTGGCGAGGGGTTGGCCGCTTATCTCTTTGCGGTACACCTCGATCTTCGGATAGGGGTTCTTTTTGTAACCTTCAATGAGGATAATATCCACCTCGCTGATATACCTGTCTCTCAGTTCGGCGATGGCATAATCTTTTTTGGTGTCTTCTATGAGGGCGACCTGCTCGGGTGAAGCTATAACAGTCAGGTGGGCCCCCGCCCTTCTGTGTTTCCAGCTGTCTTTACCTTCATGGTCGATTTCAAAACCGTGGCGGTTGTGTTTTATCGTGGCTACCCGGTATCCCCTGTGTGTTATTTCGCGGATCAACCCCTCAATTAATGTAGTTTTGCCGGTATTCGATTTTCCTATAATTGAAACGATAGGGATCATTATCTCTCCTTGTTTAAAATAAGATATTGACGAAGCGCAGGTAGGGGCGCATGGCAGGAGTTCCTCCTGCCTCGGAAATGATTTGAAAGACCTTTTCTCTGTCTACAACGGCCGAACCGCCCAGATGCGTGACCGGAGTTCCCTCAAAGATCTCTCTGCACAGGGGAGTCGAGGGGCCAAGTATCGTCACATGCCGTGGTTCCCCCAGGCTATTGAGAACATCTTCTATCGTATTGTTGAGTATCGCAGTGGCGGTTATGATCGCCACCGTACATTCTTTTAATATTCTTTCTCTGGACTTCCTGTCAGGGACTTCAGATCTTTCTGCGTTTCTCTCAATTATGGAAAGCGCCGCCCCTCTTTTTTGTATCTGCTTCAGGAGTGGGCCGAAATAACCTACCATTGCAACCCTGTCCGCTGAAGTTAGATCCATCAACGCGATAGTATCCCTCTCCACTTCCGGCCCTTCCGGTGAAATTATGGCGTTCGCAGAGGCCAGCCCCAGGGCTCTTTCCAGGGGATTTTCCCCATCAACCAGGTGTTTTAAAAGGACCGCAACCTTTATTCCGGCAAGACTTCCGGCTTCGTTGAGAACGGAACAGCCTCCCTGTAATTCCGATCTCAAAAGGGCGGCGAGCCCCATGCCTTTACTCTCCAGCATTACTCCCACATAGCCGAGACCGATCCTTGCCTCTGCAACGTGAAATCTTTTTCCTCTTTCTGCCAGGTGTTCGTAAAGCCGGCGGGATATTGTTCCTTGTCTTATCATATTTCTTCCTTAATGTTTTATTTTAGCGGATCAGGGAGAAGAGATCAAGCTTGCCGTTAAACCTATTACTTTATATCATATAATTAATGAAAAAAAATTAAAATAATGCTTGACACAAAATGTCATTAATTGTATAGGAATCCGTCCATTTTAATTATTATGGATTAATTTATTTTACGGAACGTAAACTTTAGAAAGGAGCAGATTGTTATGGATGTTAGCAGAAGAGGTTTCTTGAAGATCTCCGGAGCAGCATTGATGGCAAGCGGGATTGGCATAAATCTGAAACCGGTATCCTCATATGCACAACCATTAAAGATCAAATATGCAAAAGAAACCACAACGATCTGTCCTTACTGCGCGGTCGGATGCGGTATTATAGTCTCCACGAGAAATGGTAAGGTTATAAATACTGAAGGTGATCCGGATCATCCCATTAACAGGGGGTCACTATGCAGTAAGGGAGGGTCTATCTATCAGTTGGCGGTTAATGATAACCGGCTTGACAAGCCCCTGTACCGGGCTCCCTATTCATCAGAGTGGAAGGCGGTGTCCTGGGAATGGGCCCTTGATAAGATGGCCGGAAATATCAAGGAAAGCAGGGATACAAGCTTTAAAACAACAAACGGAAAAGGGCAGATAGTCAACCGGACTGAGAGAATAGCCTCGGTTGGAAGCGCTGCCATGGACAATGAGGAATGTTTCATCTATCAAAAATTACTGAGGGGGTTGGGTCTGGTTTATATTGAACATCAGGCCCGTATCTGACACTCCGCAACTGTTGCGGCTCTGGCAGAGTCGTTCGGACGCGGTGCGATGACCAATCACTGGATCGATATACAAAACAGTGATTGTATTTTGATTATGGGAAGCAATGCCGCCTCTAATCATCCCATTTCCTTTAAATATGTAAGCAAGGCGATGGAACGGGGTGCCAAGTTGATCAGCGTTGATCCCAGGTTTACCCAGACATCTTCCAAGGCGGATATCTATGCCGCCCTAAGATCGGGTACGGATATCGCCTTTTTGGGCGGTGCGATCAAGTACATCCTGGACAACAATCTGATCCAGGAAAAATATGTAAAGTATTACACCAATGCAACCTTCCTGGTGAATCCGGAATTCGAACTTCCGGGAGAAAACGACGGTGTATTCTCCGGCCTTGAAGGGCACAAATATAATAAATCGACCTGGGCCGTTCAGACCGATGCCGACGGCGTCGCAAAGAAGGATATGACACTTCGGGATCCCAACTGTGTCTTCCAGCTTCTTAAGAAACATTATTCCAGGTATGATGTGGAAACTGTTTCCAGTATTACGGGGACACCGAAGGACAAACTGCTTGCCGTCTATGAAGAGTACGCGAAAACGGGAGAGACGGGGAAGGCGGGAACGGTTATGTACGCCATGGGGTGGACGCAGCATACGGTGGGTGTCCAGAATATCAGGGCCATGTCTATCATTCAGTTGCTGCTCGGCAATATGGGTGTTGCAGGCGGCGGGATAAATGCCTTAAGAGGAGAGTCCAATGTCCAGGGTTCAACGGATCATTGTCTCCTCTTCCACATCCTGCCGGGATACCTGAAGACTCCGCTGGCCTCTCAGGCTACTCTTGCAGAGCATAATGCGGCCAACACACCGACGACCGTGGAGCCCAAGAGCCTGAACTGGTGGAAGAATTATCCCAAATATATGGCCAGTCTCCTCTGTGCCCACTATGATATGAATGCCACGCTGGACGAGGCCTATTCATATCAGCCCAAGATAGATGACGGGAAAAATTACTCCTGGTTGAGTCTCTTCGATGCCATGTACAGAGGAGAATTCACCGGATTCTTTGCATGGGGTCAGAATCCCGCATGCAGCGGCCCCAGCTCCAATAAGACGAGAGAGGCGCTTTCGAAGCTGGACTGGATGGTCAATGTCAATATCTTTGATAATGAGACGGGCTCCTTCTGGAAGGGACCCGGCATGGATCCCAAGAAGATCAAAACGGAAGTCTTTATGCTCCCATGTGCCGCCTCCATAGAGAAGGAGGGGAGTATCACAAACAGCGGCCGCTGGATGCAGTGGCGGTACAAGGCGGTTAATCCCCCCGGAGAGGCCATGCCCGATGGAGAGATAATCAATGAACTGTTCCACAGGCTGAGGGATCTCTATACAAAGGAAGGTGGTCCCCTTGCCGAGGCCATCACCAAGTTGAGCTGGAATTATGGACCCATGGGAACGGACTGCAAGATACATCACCTCGATCCCCACAGCATAGCCCGGGAGATCAACGGGTACTTCCTGAAAGATACAAAGATAAAGGGTAAAGTGTACAAGAAGGGTACGCTTGTTCCCAGTTTTGCCTATCTCCAGGATGACGGTTCCACATCTTCGGGAAACTGGCTCTACTGCAATTCCTATACGGAAAAGGGGAATATGGCCGCCAGAAGGCACGGTAGCGATACCTCCGGCATAGGACTCTATTCTGATTGGGCGTGGTGCTGGCCTGTCAACCGCAGGATCATTTACAACGGCGCTTCTGTCGATCCTCATACGGGAATGCCCTGGGACAGGGAAGAGCCGGTTATCATGTGGAATGGTTACAAATGGGTGGGCGATGTTCCCGATGGTGTTGCCGCCCCAGGTGGAGGGAGGCCCCCGTTTATCATGAAACCGCACGGTGTTGGGAATATTTTTGGCCCAGGCCGCGCAGACGGGCCATTCCCCGAGCACTACGAACCCCTGGAATGTCCCATTGAGAAAAACCTCATGTCACCGCAGTTTATCAATCCCGTTATCACGAGATGGGATAAGATAAATAAAAATGGTATCGATTTAAGGGCCACCTGTGATCCGAGGTTCCCCTATGTCTGTTCCACCTATCGTGTGACGGAGCACTGGCAGACAGGACTCATGACAAGATGGTGTTCGTGGCTTGCCGAGCTGCAACCAGATATGTTTGTCGAGATGAGCGTGGAGCTTGCAGAGATAAGGGGAATCAAGAACGGTGAAAGGGTCATTGTGAAGTCGGCCAGAGGTGAAGTTGAGGCTGTTGCGATTGTAACACAGAGGATCAAACCCTTCGAAGTGGGCGGAGCGACCATTCATGAAGTGGGAATTCCCTGGCATTACGGATGGGTAACAACGGCTATGAGAAAATATGTCATAGGCGACAAAAAGCCCGAAGTCTTTACTTCCGGCGATTCCGCCAATCTGCTGACACCATTCATCGGCGATGCCAATACCATGATCCCCGAGAGTAAGGCCTTCATGGTAAATGTTGAAAGGAAGGGGGTGTAGCAAATGACTGAAAAAATCAAACTATGTGATCTTTCAAAATGTTATGGATGCAGGGCCTGTCAGGTTGCGTGCAAGCAATGGAACCAGTTGCCTGCAAAGCAGACCTACAACAGTGGATCATACCAGAATCCTCCAGACCTTCAACCTAACAACTGGGTGGTCATAAAATATCAGGAAATATCCGATGGTAACGGCGGAGTGAAATGGTTGTTCAGAAAGGATGCGTGCATGCACTGCACGGATGCCGCCTGCGTAAAGGTATGCCCCAGCGGCGCTCTTTACTATACAAAACAGGGTACTGTCGGTATCGATAACGGAAAATGCATAGGCTGCAAGGAATGTGTCGCTGTCTGTCCCTTTGGAGTGCCGAAATATGATTCCAAAGCGGACAAGGTTTCCAAATGCGATATGTGCCTTTCCAGGATAGAGAATGATATGGAGCCGGCCTGTGTCAAGGCCTGCCCCACAGGCGCCCTCCAGTTTGGCGATAAGGCGGAAATGCTGAAGGCAGCATATAAGAGGGTTGAGGTTCTTGGAGGAGATGCCACAGTATACGGTGATAAATTTGTTGGTGGAACTCATATGGTGTACATACTTCCGGAAAAAGTGAGTGTGTACGACGGATTACCGGAATACCCGAGAGTGCCACTAAACGTTATAGCCTGGAAGGACTGGCTCAAGCCACTCAGCTTGCTTGCTGTGGGAGGCGCAATCGCCGGATCTTTTCTCCATTATATTACTCATGGACCCAAAACCCCTGACGAAGATGGAAACCAGGTTAACGCGAAAGGGGGTGAATAGTATGAGAAAAGGAATGATAAAAGCGACTGACGCATTTGAAAGGATAATACACTGGGGGCTGGCTATCTCCTGTATCGTTTTGATTATAAGCGGACTGGGGATGATGTATCACTCCTTTAGCTTTCTTTCCATCCCTGTGGGAGGGTTAAAGAATCTCAAATATGTGCATAATTTTACCGGGTTGATATTCATTGTAGCGCTCCTCTTTTCTATCCTGATGTGGTGGAAAGAGGCCGGTATTTTCAAATTTCCCGAGGATGTGGAATGGATTAAGGCGGCAGGTGGTTATCTCTGGCATGTGGATAATGTTCCTGAAGTAGGAAAATATAATCCCGGGCAAAAGATATTTTTCCTTGCTGTGGCGCTTTTTGGGGTTGTTATGGCTGTAAGCGGATTGATCATGTGGTTCCCGTTGAGTCTGCCGGTTGTCTGGGTGAGAACTATGTATTTTCTCCACGCCCTCGGATTTTTTGTTATAACTCCCTTTTTCTTTGTCCATCTCTATCTCGGAACGATCGGCTCTCCCGGCTCCGCTTCTGCTATGTTCAGCGGCTGGGTTACCAGGGCCTGGGCAAAGAAGCAGCACCCGAAATGGCTGAAAGAGATGGAAGAGTCGGGAAAGCTGGAAGTGTATGGCGAATAGATGAAGATCAAGAAGCGATCCCTTATCTCTGTAAGGGTGGCAATATAAAGCTATAGTAAAAAAGGCCTGTTCACGAATGGACAGGTCTTTTTTACTGGAAAGATAATCTTGAATTTACTAAGAAAAGGATGTACATTCCATCCCTGTGTGAAACGCTGATTAAATGAGGTAAGAAATGGCAAAGGTACTGAAGGAAACACTGATAATGATTGAAAAATATAAAGGCATGAACCCCCACTATGAGGAATTACTGGAGATTCTGGGCGAGATTCTGATACTGAGGGAGGAATACCGTCGCAAGATCAAAAGAGGCATCTTCACCGTGGATGAGAATCTTGTTGAAAAAAAACTGGAAGGGGGCCTGCCGCTGGTTGATTTTGCCGGGGGAGACATCGATCTTGGAGAATCGGAAAAATATTTTTTTGCCTTATTAAAGCGGTCGGAAAAGAGAAATCCCGGGGAAACCAACGATATACGAGAGAAATTTGAAAAGGGTGAAATAGTATTTGCGGACGCGGTTCGTGATTCCTTTGTTGTCAAATCTCGTCAAAAATCCGCAGAGAAGGGTGAAGAAAATGTCTTCGATCTGTTGAGCTTCCTCATTGAAGAAAGTTTGCGGCCTTCTCTGGAGATTCTTGCGGAAAAGTATAATAGCGTGATCGGCAATTCAGGCTGGTCCGAAGGTTACTGTCCTATATGCGGCAAGGAGCCCAAGATAGGCGAGCTGGCGGGAGAAGAGGGAAAAAGGTTTCTATTCTGCGGTCAGTGCGGCGTCGAATGGTACTTTGCGCGCATCAAATGCCCATTCTGTGGAAATGATAAGCAACAGACACTGTCCTACTTTACCATTGAAGGTGAGGAGAAATATCGTGTCGATGTGTGTAATGAATGTGACAGATATATCAAGATAGTTGACTTCAGAAAGACCATGGAAAAACCAAACCTTGATGTGGAGGACATAGCCACGCTTCATCTCGACATCCTGGCAAATGATGAAGGGTATGAGTGATTGAACTGAACCGCGAGCGTATTCTCCGCTGCTTGCGGCGGGGATATTCAACTCCTGATCCATTACAGTTGAAAGATTTTCAATGAACAATGCAGTTATTGCCCCCGTTCTTGAACTTATCAAACAATATGTATCGGCGCATCGACTTCCCCTTGTTGCCGAAATGGCCCATATAAAGCGAGATCCCTTCCGGATTCTCATTTCTACTATTCTCAGCCTAAGGACAAAGGATGAAGTCACAGGGCCGGCAACGGAAAGGCTCTTTTCCCTCGCCTCAACGCCCGGGGAAATGCTGGGATTATCCGAAGGTGAAATTATCAAGGCCATATATCCCGCAGGCTTTTACAGAAACAAGGCGCGAACCATTCTCTATATCTGCCGGGAATTAGTCGAAAGGTACAATTCTCGTGTCCCCGATACAATCGACGAACTGCTGATCCTGAAGGGCGTGGGGAGGAAAACGGCAAACCTGGTGGTTATCCTGGCATACGGCGGCAGGGGAATCTGCGTGGATACGCATGTTCACCGGATATCCAACCGTTTGGGATATGTAAAGACGAAGACGCCGGATGAGACCGAATTTGCCCTTAGGAAAAAACTCCCCGAAGAATACTGGGCTATCTATAATACCTGTCTGGTTGCCTTCGGGAGGGATATCTGTCGTCCAATATCACCCCTCTGCAGTCAATGTTCCATTTCTGACTATTGTGAACGGGTGGGCGTCATAAAGAGCAGGTGAAAGAAGTTTCCTGCAATTGAAACGCTTTCGTATTTAATTTGACGGGCAGTTGAACAACTTTAGTATGAAAACACCAAACTTTAGAAAACCGGGAGAAACGGAAAGGAGCCAGCGAATGAAAAGTGTAGATGCCATACGAATGAGGAAGAGCATAAGAAAGTTTAACCCGGATCCGGTACCGGAAGAGATTCTCATGAAAATCCTGGAGATTGCAATAAACGCCCCCTCTGCAATGAACACGCAGCCATGGGAATTTACCGTCCTTACGGGGGAGGCTCTTGAAAGAGCGAAAAAGATCAATATTGAAAAGCTCCGTTCCGGAGAATCTCCCGGTCCCGAACATACAGTTATGGGATGGCCTCCCGATGGCGTGTTTCGCCGCCGGCAGATAGACCTGGCGAAGCAGATTTTTCAGATTATGGATATAGCACGGGAAGACAAGGAGAAAAGAGTTCAATGGATGGAACGGGGCTTTCGGTACTTTGATGCACCTGCGGTTATTATCATAACAGTGGATCGATCGCTTTCCGAGTGCGGACCCTTGCTCGATGTAGGCGCAGTGATGCAGAATATCTGTCTCGCCGCGCTGGATTACGATCTGGGAACCTGTGTTGAAGATCAGGGACTCAAATATCCGCAGGCGCTCAGGGAAATTGCAGGTATTCCCGATTCAAAAAAGATAATCATTGCTGTTGCTATCGGTTACCCGGACCGGGATTTCCCGGCAAACAGTATAGAGACAAAAAGGGAGCCGATAGAGAGTATCACCACCCGGGTAAAATAGGGTTAAACAGTTATTCCCCTATTTTCCTGTTTTCTGTTTTCGATATGGGTAAAAGAACTGTCGGTGACATTGCTCAAGATTATTTTGATTACCTCGGCAGGAATCTGCCCCACCAGTGCGCCAGTGATGAGTTTTATTTTTTCCCGCGCTCCGCTCAGGCGATAAGGCATCTCGCACACCTCGACGATATAAACCCTGAAAGGGTTCAGGATTACATCAGTTATGTACAAAGCCTCTTAAATGAAATTTCCGTAGAGGATGAAGAGACCCCTGAAGATGAAATAGATCGATCCCTGGTAAAACAGAGCATGAAGTGTTTTATCAGGGAATTCGGCGATGCCGGGGTCTGGCGAAAAGACCCCACCCTCTATGTTAAAATTCCCCTCCTTGCAACGGATCATATCATATCGAGTAAATATAGCGCCCCCGATCAGTTAAAAGATGACCTTCTCAAGCTTCTTTCACAGATATCCCCCTTTCTCGAGCGTGCCGCAAAAAACCTTTACACGCCTTCCGAACTCTCTCTCGAAATTGCACTTGCCATGATCCGGGATGTCGTACATTTTTATGAAGGTGATTTTAGCGACTTTGTCGTGAAAACTCTGGGAGAAGATAAAGAACTGCTCGCGCAAAACGAAAAGGTTCTGGATGCATGGGAGGAATACAGACGTGCTCTCATGCAGCTTTCGCCTGAAGAGACATTTGCCATAGGTGATGAAGGCCTGGATGCCATCTTTACCAGCAGTCTGGGTTATCCAAAGACGTCCCGTGAAATTTTGGAAGTAGCGGAGGGGGAATATCGGAAGACCCAAGAGGAAATTTACGCACTTGCGGCCAGTGTGGACAGTAAAAAAAGATGGCATGATATAATATACAGAGAAATTTCGCGTTCAGCGTCATCTCCTTCAGCATTAATGAGCCTTTATCGGAAAGAGGTAAAAAAACTGCGCCGCTTTCTATATTCCAAGGATATCATCACCTTTCCCCCCGGAGAGGAGGTTATGGTACTCCAGACGCCTTCATATCTCAAATCGCTCAGGGCGGCCGCTTCTTACAGGGCCCCGCTTACCGGTGAAGAAGGCGGAGAAGGAATATTCTATATCACACCGGGAGATAAGGATCTGCAACAGGTGGCCGCTCACTGTTCCTATCTTTCGGCCCATGAAACATATCCCGGCCACCACATACTGGATCATATCCGGATTCATCATCCCAATCCGATTCGGCGCCAGATTGAGTCGGCCCTTTTCTATGAAGGCTGGGCATGTTATGCTGAATATCTTCTCGATGAACTGGGATACATCGAAAATAAAAGCAAGCGGTTGATCGGTTTGAAGCGACGACTCTGGCGCAACCTGAGAGCGGAACTGGATGTGAAACTTCAGACAGGGAAGATTACACTGGCTGAGGGTGCAAAGAAGTTAGAGGAACTGGGATTCCTTCCCGGTCGGGCCGCGCGTCAGATCCGGCGTTTCGCGCTTTCCCCGGGCTATCAGTCCTGCTACGCTATGGGACTCCATGAAATGCTCGGTCTGCGCCGTCAATTCTCACGGCATATGACATTGAAAGATTTTCATGACATTCTTCTCGCAGGCGGGCAAATCCCCTTTCACTCTTGTGAAAAGCGACTGCGGAGGGCAATATTACATGGAGAGAGGCCCGAAGAAGCGTGCCGGCCATCATAAGAAGCCGTTGAAAAACTGAAGAAGCGTGTTTCTGAAAATGATAAATTCTCATTTAATCATTCCACTTTAGCTCCATTTTTGATATTACTGTCACAATGTTTTCTTTCCCATAAGTCTTAACGCAGGAGATTCAATGGTGAAAAATTCCGGGCCTTACGAGCTGCTCTCAGACGTTATTCACAAAGACCTCTGTATCGGATGCGGCGCCTGTATCGATCTTTGCCCCTATTTCAAGTCATACAAGGGGAAAACGGCCATGCTCTTTCCCTGCACCTTTTCCGAGGGGAAATGTTTTGCCTACTGTCCCAAGGTCGAGCTAGATCTGGATGAATTGTCCCGTCATTGTTTCGAAGCCCCCTACAGCGCCGATCCGCTGGGTCATTACCATTCCATAGAGATATCAAAGGCGGGGAGGGAGATGGGTGGCACCCAATTCCAGGCGGGGGGAACAGTCTCCGCTATCATGTCATTTGCCCTTAAAAAGGGCTACCTTGACGGCGCTGTTCTCACAGGCCGGGAAGGACTGCTTCCGGTTCCCTGTTTTGTGACACAACCGGAGGAAGTATTGAAATGCGCTACATCAAAATATACGGCGGCCCCCACCGTGTCCGCCCTGAACAGGGCAATACAAGATGGATACGAAGCGATAGGAATTGTTGCCACGCCATGCCAGGCGCAGGCCATAGCGCTCATGAGGTCAAGCCGGCTCGATGAAAATGACTGTATAGATCCCGTGCATTTTGTTGTCGGTCTCTTCTGTACCTGGTCCTTGGATTTCAGAGCCTTCGAAGACTTCATAGAGGAGAGAACAGGGACCGAATCCATAGCAAAGGTCGATATTCCACCTCCGCCTGCGGAGATAATGGAGGTCTATCTCGCGAATGGCGCGAAATTGGAGATGCCCCTCGATGAAATCAGGAAACTGACGCCGGAGAGCTGTTCCTATTGTTTCGATATGACCGCGGAATTTTCCGACATTTCCGTAGGGGTGCTGGAGGGCCGGCCGGACATGAACACACTGATCATAAGGACGGAAAGAGGCCAAAAACTTGTGAGGGAAGCCGTAGATGAAGGGTACTTAATCGTCGATGGGATCCCTGAGGATGCGATGGAACACCTCACCTGGGCTTCTGAAAATAAGAAAAAAAGGGCCCTTAAAAAGGCAGGGGATGCGGGGATGATAAATACCCCGGATGCGGAGAAGAGGTCAATGGTAAGGCTGAGAGGCGAAATCCTTGAACGGATAATGGTTGCAAGTCAGGGGTGCGAATAATGTCATACTTGATAAATGGAGAGGCCGGAAGTTCACATCTCCTCATGGGAAACGAAGCGATAGTCCGAGGGGCCCTGGAAGGGGGAGTAAGTGTTGCTACGGGTTATCCGGGTACACCATCCTCGGAAATCGTAGAATCCCTTGCCGGTGTAGCGAAAGAGAGAAATCTGTATGTTGAGTGGTCGGTCAATGAGAAAGTAGCCCTCGAGGTTGCCGCCGCGGCATCCTTCGCCGGGCTCAGATCCATGTGCGTTATGAAGCAGAACGGTGTCAATGTCACCTCCGATTTTCTCCTTCATCTTGCAAGTTCCGGGACGAGGGGGGGCATGGTCCTCGTTTCCTGCGATGATCCCGGTGCCCTGTCCAGCGTCAATGAGGGGGAATCCCGTCTCTTCGCCAAGATGGTGGAGATACCCCTTCTTGAACCGGGTGACTTTCAGGAGGCAAAGGATATAACGAAATGGGCCTTTGAGCTTTCAGAAGAGATAAGAAACCTGGTCATGATCAGAAGTGTGACTAGGATGTCTCACGCAAGCGGGAATGTGCGATATGGCAAGCTCCCCGATGGCAAGGCGCATGCGCAGTTTGACTTTCATGGTTCACTCCTCGATCAGGAAAAGGGTCCCATGATCAGCATGGTTGTCAGCGCCGCCGAACTGCAGCACGGGCCGCAGCAGGAAAAACTGAGGAAGGCCGCCGGGATCTTTGAAGAATGCCCCTTTAACACCTACAATGGCCCGGAAAGACCCGAGCTTTTGATAGTAACGAGCAGCGCCTGCAATCTGTACAGCAGGGAGGCAATAAAGGCACTCAACCTGGAGAAGAAAGCGGGGGTACTGAAACTGGCCACCACATGGCCCCTCCCCCGCAATGTGATAAAGAGACATTTTGCCCTGACCGACCGGATCATGATCGTCGAAGAGGTGCTTCCAACCCTGGAAGAAAATATCAAGGTTCTTGCGGCGGAAATGGCTCCCGAGATCGGGATAAAGACATTTTATGGAAAGCGTTCCGGGCATATTCCCTCCGTAGGGGAGATGAACCCCGACCTGGTCATCGGGGCACTGTCTTCTGTCTTAGGCCTGAAGCGAAAATCCATGCCAGAAGCCTTCGCGGGAAAGGCCCGAAAACTGGCGGAGACAGTTGTCCCCAAAAGAGAGATGACCTTCTGTCCCGGCTGCCCCCACAGGGCGTCATACTGGTCGATCCATAACGCCATCGAGATGGATAACAGAAAGGGCTTCGTATGCGGCGATATCGGGTGTTACACCCTCGGCATGTTGCCATGCGGATTCAGTACATTAAAAACGGTGCACTCCATGGGATCTGGAAGCGGTATTGCGAGTGGTTTTGGGAAGCTGACACAATTCGGAATGGATCAGCCGGTCGTTGCCGTATGCGGCGATTCTTTATTTTTTCTTGCGGCCATGCACGCAATGGCTATCGCGGTGCTCCAGACATCTCCCTTTTCACTTGTTAGTCTCGATAACAGCGGTACCGCTATGACAGGCTTTCAGGCTCACCCGGGGATAGCCGCCAATGCCATGGGTGAGGAGATGCCCGCCCTCGATATTGCTGAAATATGCCGGGCGATGGGTGCGCGCGTCGAAAAAGCAGACCCCTTCGATCTTGAAGGAACCCGAAAGGCGCTCAATGAAATGATGGAACATAGAGAGGGGGCCAAGGTTCTCATATTGCAGCAGGCATGCGCCCTCAGTCCTCAACGAAAAGGCAGGAAAAGCTATGAAATGGAGATAGATGAAGAGATGTGCCTGGGGGAGGAGTGCGGATGCAACCGTATATGTACCCGCATATTCGGATGTCCCGGTATCGTCTGGAACAGAGAAAAGGGTGTCAGTACAATCGATGAGTTGATCTGTACCGGATGCGGAGTCTGTGCCGATATCTGCCCGCAGGGGGCCATCAAGAGAAGGGAGGCAGAGTGATCCATGGGAAGCGCAGGTTTCAATAAAGATCCCTATAGCCTCATTATCACCGGTGTGGGGGGACAGGGTAACGTTATGGCTTCCAGGGTGCTGGGTAGTATGTTTGTCAATAAAGGATTTTCTGTCACCGTGGGAGAGACATTCGGCGCCTCGCAGCGGGGGGGGTCCGTCATGAGCCATATCAGGATCTCCGAAGGATCGAGCTGGAGCCCTCAGATACCGGCATTCGGAGCCGACATTATAGCGGCGATGGAACCGGTCGAGGGCCTACGGGTGCTCGCACAATACGGGAATCCCCGATGCACATTAATATGCAATACGCACCCCGTATATCCTGTCAATGTAATCAAGGGCGAGGACGCATATCCTTCACTGGGGGATATCAAGAGGCATGTGAAATCATTGACCCCTCATGCAATCTTTATGGATGCGACGGAAGAGGCCCGCAGTCTGGGCAATCCCATACTGGCCAATATGATTATACTTGGCGCCCTCTGCGGTGTGGGGCGTCTTCCCGTAGGGCACGGAGATTTTAGAGAAGCGATTGCAGAAAGGGTAAAGACCGATCAGGTGGCGCTCAATATGAGGGCCTTTGACGCGGGCATTGCGCTACTCGGAAGATAAACACCTTTCGCTTGTCCAAGGCGCTTTTTGTAATCCAGGCGATTTAAAGATAAGGAAGAATTTATCACTTTTTTTGTCGTAGAGATGGGTGTCCAGCGGTAGGGTTCCCATTCGCTTATCAGGGTCGGGTGCATGCCGATATCCAGCGAGTACAACCGTTTTGGTATGCCTTGCCGCCGGATGTGGTGAACCCGACACCAATTTGGCAGAAAAGAGATATTTTGTCTTGAAAAAGAAGTTTCTATACGATATACCTTCACGAAACAGAAATGGGCGGTTAACTCAGTGGGAGAGTGCTACCTTCACACGGTAGAAGTCACTGGTTCAAATCCAGTACCGCCTACCATGAACAGCAGGGGGTTGCGTTTTGTGGCGCAGCCCCTTTCGTGCTTCTGCGTTCTTCTCGGTATAAACGCCATGCCATAATCGGGGTAGTACAAATTAGAAGCGAATAACAGTGGCCCGATACAATCAACCCTTGAAGTATTCAACAATCGCCTTGAACTGGCCCTCTCCGTCTAGTCCGGCTTCGGCCAGCACCATGTGGGCCTGGCCGCTTCCGAGGAAATGTCCCTTTCTAAAAGGATGAAGCGTCATTTTACGACCCCTCTCAGAGCGAATCCAACGGTACATGGTCGGAAGGGTGAATCCGGTGATTCCCAGCGCTTCCTCGCCCAGTTTGGCAGGGAAGATATTCTCCTTTTCCGTTTCAGGCAGCAGGTCAAAGAGTTCGACACTCGCCACATAATAGATATTCAGATCGATGCCTTTCTCCTTCAGGAGGGGCAGGGCCTGTTCGACAAAGGCGTAAGCCACTTCGCTCCCTTGAAGCACCAGAGTTCCGTCGCTTTTGCCTTCAGCGGCCTTCAGTAGATAGACACCCGTGGCCGCTGCAGTGGCGGGTGCGAGACTCAGGGCCTGGCGATCAATAATCACTTCATTCGGTCGGGTTACAAAAGGCACGATGACTGCCGGTCTCCGGGCAAGGGCTGCCGAGACAAGCGTCCACATCTCCTGCGGGTCCCATGGGGTTACAGTAATCATGGTTCCGCGCGGGAAGTTTTCTTGAAGAAGCTGAAGCGGCTGCGGGTCCGCGTGGGTCGGGCCATCTTCACCGGTTTTGACACCGGCATGGGCACAAACCACGATAATAGGTTTGTAGGGTTCGCCGGTAATTGCCTGCCGGGCTTGATTGCCGATGGCGTGCAAGCGGGCGGCGATGTGGCTGAGGGGAGCTATGAAGGCGCCATAGGAAGATCCCACACCGATATGGCGGCCGTAGGTGGTCAGACCTGAAAAGATTCCTGCCATGGCATCCTCGCAAATGCCGCCCAATGAAAGGGTGCGAGCTTCAGGATTGGTGACTCCGTTGAAGTAACCGCCGGGAAAACCCTTAGCCCCTGTGCTCACGCTTGTGGAGCCCAGCAGGTCGGCGGCAGCCACAAGAATCGCCCCGTTACTGACCTTGTTATAGTACTCCAATACCCGTCCGAGTTCGCCCCGAAGAGTGGTCACAGTATCGGGTGTCAGTTGGAGCGCTTCCGGAATACTGCTGCCTTCCCTTTCAACTGTGGCATAAAGGGCGTCGATCCGGGGTGCATTCGTGCGGGGGCGGCGGTTTTTGCTGTTGAGGCGACCACGGGCCAGTGACAATCGTTGAAACAAAGCATTCACCATCTCCGGGTTATTTTCGATGATCCCGCGAATGGAAATCAGCGCCTCCCATAAACACCCTTCGAGGACGTCACTCTCTTTTCCGGCACTGCAACGTTGCTCGTCCTCGCATCGGGGTAATCTGATTTTGGTATTACGAATTAGCGGCTTGAGGGCTGTGTAAAAGTCAGCGCTGCAGAGCGCGTGGCCGGCACCGTGGGAACCGCGACCCTCGATGCCGTATTTCCAACCTTTGGTTGTGCGATAGACTATGGCCGTGGGTTGGCCGTTCTCGATTTTGGCTGCCCGGCGTTGGGCTGCCAGAATGTGTTGGAAATCTATGCCATGAGAAACGTAGATGACATTCCAGTCATGCATGTATGCCAGTTCCATAGGCGTCCACTGCACATAATCACCGGGTGTTTCGCCTTCACGGCAGACCCTGTTGGAGTCGATGGAAGCCTGGTTCCAGTCAATATGCAGGACCGCGTTTTTGAGGGAAGCCGTGCCGGCCGCGGCAAGTGTCTCGCTTACGCGACCCGGCGTCAAACCGCCCTCTCCTTCCACGATGTGTACAGAGGGCGCATCGTTTCCGTAGTAGTCCAGGGCGCCGAAGGCCAGGCCCATTGAACTGGCTACTCCCACGCCTGAAGCGCCCGTGGAGAGGCGGACAAAAGGGGTGGCGGGTGTTGGATGGCCGTCGAGCGGTTTTGCGCGATACTTCAGAAAGAGGGGAGTTCTGGTAACCGGATTGCGCCTGAATCCCAGGAGATCTTCCAGGCGGAGTTGCAGCGCTTCACTGTCTGGGAGAAGATCAGGCGCCGCAACACGCACAATCTCATTCCGCATTGCCCACATTACATAAAGGCCCAGGGCTTTATGCCCGGCGGAATAAGAGATGAGATCCGCATCCTGCCGGTCCGGATCGGAAACATCATAATCCATGGCGTCGAAGAGAATTCCTGACACAATACGACCGGACGAAATCGAGCCGCCCGGGTGACCGGATACGGGCACATAATTGAAAAGCAAGGTGCAAAGAGAACGGTAGATGAGATCAAAACGTTCAAAATCGCGTAACTCATCCGTGGAAAGAGGTTTCTCTCGACCCCTGAGTTCCCTGCTGATATCGATGTAGGTTCCTCTCCTCGGTCCGAATTTCAATGTCATAATCAACTCCTTTTATCATTCGAGAGATTTCAGTCAATCTCAACCCGCACGAAAACGATGTCCATTCCACGGCTTCTGATATTATGATAAGAACTTCCTTTTTTGTGAAGAGAGTATAAGAAAAACGACCTTGTGGGTCAATGAAATAATGGTCGCACCATATGGTATGGGACACCGATGATCATGCAGAGAATGTGTTCGGGTACCCACCCTTTCGGGAGAGCGATCCGCTTTTTTGTCGTGTCATTCCTCTCGGTGA
This sequence comes from Deltaproteobacteria bacterium, assembly GCA_030603465.1. Taxonomy (GTDB): domain Bacteria; phylum Desulfobacterota; class Syntrophia; order Syntrophales; family UBA2210; genus JAFGPZ01. The sequence goes on along the minus strand of JAUVXT010000009.1, from coordinate 4,350 downwards.
AAAGACTAGATAGAGAACAGGGCAAAAAGTTCTTTCCCGACCAGGGCCAGTCCGCTCAGACCAGCCACTACCAGAATCGCCCGCCACAGATACTGGCCGTCGAAGCGCTCCTGTATCTTCCATGACAGGAGATAACCGATGATAACGCCCGGCGCAAGGATGGCGCAGAGGAGCAACTCCCTCATGCCAAATAGATGAGTTATAAACAACGCACAGATGGAGATTGCATAGGCAAAGGCGAAGAAGACAGCCAGTGTCGCCCGCACTGTTTTCCCCGGAGCCCGTTGATAGAGAAGAGCAATCGGTGGTCCGTGGATTCCCGCCATGGTTCCCATGACACCGGAAGTAATTCCCACTACCAAAAGATTTCGAGGGATTATGGCGACATGATGACCGATTATGCTCAGACCGACAGACGCGAGGATGATAACACCGAACAATCCGCCTAAGTGTTCCCGCGGCATCAAAGTGAGAGCCAAAGCGCCGATGACGGTTCCGACTGCCAGTCCCCATGCGGCCACGCTCAGTTGTCCCTGTTCTATGGCGGTACGCTCACGAATGCTCATGAGTATGGCAAGGAGGAGATTGGCGAGTAATGTCGGTCCAGGCGCAAATACAGGATTTAGCAGCGTCAAAAGCGGCACCGTTACAAGGGCGAACCCGAATCCGACAGAGGCCTGCACCAGGGCTCCGGCGGTCGAAATAAATATAGCCGTAACCAATTCATAAAGTCCAATATCCAGGGTCAGCATTCGGGAATCTTTTAAACCGCCTTTAATGTCAGTGCTAAGGGTCGCCTCAGCGTCTGCTGCAATGATTCGTGTATATCCGGCACGGGCATTTACATGAACCTCATTAATATAGTCGGCACATTAGCAAAGATACTGACAGTAGACAAGGGGATAAAAGGGGAGATTCTACTTTTTACTATAAATAAACCTTTTTGTATGTTTGATAACCGGCGCGCCCATAACAGAAAGAGCGTTATAGTTAATTACTGTTGTCAAACGATAAGTCGTGCCAGGAGCATGCTGAAGTGTGCATATGCTGGCAGGATTGTTTCTGATTTCCATAACCGCTGCGGTAGATAGATTTACCCTGACAATGAAGAAATGGGATGTTCCTTCATCTCATAGACTATGCGCAATCCCTGGGATTTTGCCTCTTCCAGTGTCCCCATTTTCGAAGAGCATGACATGAACAAAACACATTGCTTGTCCATGAAATACGAAAAAGGAGATCTTTTGCATATTTTCTCCTCCAAGCGGATTATGGGCATTTTCCTGTCAAATCGCGATTATACAGGAACGGCGCGTCTCGATAATACATATTCTGCGTCGATAGTTATAGCCCGCAGGTAATTGTTTTTCACGCAAGGGCAATCAATCCCCTTCCCCTCTTGTAGATCCTGATTACCTTGACATACAGTGGAGTGGTTACTATATTCCTTAGAGTAAAATTGAAAAAGGGGGGATTGCAATATGAATATCTTGCGGGACTGGTTTCTCGCCAGCAGGCCATGGTCTTTTACCATGACGACCATATCGGTCAGTGTCGGCGGGGGACTTGCCGCTGTAGATGGAGCCTTTTCATGGAATCTGTACCTGATTACACTTTTCAGCATGATTCTGCTGCATGGCGCAACCAATCTGATAAACGATTACTACGACGTAAAGAGCGGTGTCGACAGGATGGATGTTCCCACCGCCAAGTATAGACCGCACCCCCTGCTGGAGGGGCGCTTTAAACCCGTTCAGGTGAGAAATTTCTCCTTTTTCCTGTATGGACTGGTCCTCATCGGCGGGCTCTATCTGGCGGTGACGCGCGGCTGGGCGATACTCATTCTGGGCATGATCGGAGCAGGCGCCAGTCTGTTCTATACGGCGCCACCCTTTAAATACAAGTACAGTGCCCTGGGTGAATTTTCGGTCTTTCTCATGTGGGGGCCACTCATGGTTGAGGGTGCCTACTATGTCCAGCGGCAGCAATTCAGCCAGGAAGCCTTCTGGATATCCATTCCCTTCGGCGCCCTGGTGGCGCTGGTTCTGCTTATCAATAATATCCGTGACATTGCCCATGACAAGAGAAACTCCATCAGGACGCTGCCCATTATCATCGGAAAGGAAAACGGCATCAGGCTTTACGCGATACTCATCATAATGGCATATCTTGCCATTTTGGTAATGTCATTGCTGGGACTCCTTCACCTCTGGTCTTTGATTGTGCTGGCATCACTCCCTCTTGCACTCCGCCTTCTGCGCCAGATGGAACATGAAGTTCCCGACGACGCCGATGCGCGAACGGCACAGCTTGATACCGCCTTCGGTGCCCTGCTCGTTTTATCCCTGGTTCTGGAGAATCTGATTTGACGAAGAAAGGATTCAACTGGCTGCCCCTTACCGGAACAGTTGTGATAGCGACGGTGTTGTGGTTTGTGACCTTCTATCTGTCGTGGAGCACCTTCTGGATAAAGATTACCTTTTCCGCCGCCACGCTGGCATGTCTGGCCATCTGGCTTCAGCCAGGCATACTGAAAGGGCTGAGATTCGATATGAAGACCATTCTCGTGGGACTATTATCGGCGGCGGCCCTCTATTTCATATTCTGGATAGGAAGGCTCGTCTCTACGACAATTTTTTCCTTTGCCGGTAATCAGATCGGGTCCATATACGGTAAAGGCGAAGGCACACCCATGTGGGTGATCGCCCTCCTACTCTTTTTCATTACCGGGCCCGGCGAGGAACTATTCTGGCGGGGATACCTCCAGAAAAACCTGATGAAGCGATTCGGTGGTTTTCAAGGCTGGCTCGTCACAACAATAATCTATGCAGGCGTGCATATCTGGTCATTCAACTTCATGCTCATCGGCGCCGCCGCCGTGGCCGGGGCTTTCTGGGGAGGGCAGTACTGGCGTTTCGGCAGACTGGCGCCGGTCATTGTTTCCCACGCCGTCTGGAGCACCGTCATCTTTGCCGTGGCGCCGTTGTCTTGAACAGGGTAAGATAATGCTTGGCTTTTTTGTACATTGAACGCATCTATCTAAATTCCAAGATCGCTAAACAGTTCCTGGCTTGAAGAGAATACCTTGCCCTTGCCCTGCCTGGAACTGAACAGCGAGCGCGTTCCTCGCTGCTTGCGGCGGGGTTAGCGAGCGAATAAAAAATATAAAATTTCCTTACCAGTCGGAGATTCCCCGCAACTTGTTTCGGGGATCTTCAATAAAGAGTCTGAAAAATAATTTTATTCCTCCGGAAGATAAATAGGGGTTGCTTTTTCTTTACAGCGGCTTTTCCCTTCGCTGGTAGCGCAACGAGTTAAATTTATCGGTTTTCCAAAATTTTCAGAAAGCTCTTGCTCCCAGTTCTTGGAGAAATCGCTAAAAAGAAGCCATTGTTCAGCTTCAGGAATATTATCAGGGATGATAATACAAAAAATTGTTGGGCCTCTATCCGGACGGCTTTCCCTGCCTCGCTGCTCTGTTATCAGCCTGATCAATCCCGCACTTGGCGTTGCAGTTAAACTAAAGTTCTAGAATATCCGGGATCCCTCCGACTTGGGTATTTGATAGAGCGTCGATCTTCGCGTACTGCATAGGGACGACCCCGCTGCAAACTAGACAAGATACAACACGCGGCTCCCGAATCCCTGTGAAGCGCTGGAGTTGACCGCGATTGTTTTGGATAAGTGCGACGCGGTTGAGGTGCTTTCTGAGCTTATCCCCTTTGCCCTTGACTTCTACGCCTTGATAGTTTGAAAGCAGCGCCGCTATCTCCGAATAGTTTCGCGCCAATGATAGATCTTTGCACTCGATTATCAGCACCTCTTTGCGATCTGGCCGCCATGAAAGCACATCGACATCCCCAAAGTTCCGCTCGATCTTGCGATTGAGAAGCTCGGGCAGTCCGATATTATCGCGGACTTGCCATCCAGCTTCCGACAGCGCCTTCGCAACTTCTGCATTAAAGGTGTGACCTTCGTGCGCTTTGCCCAACCAGACGTCCCTCATTTCCTTGGTGCGAAAAAAGGCCTGCTCAAGCCGACCGTTATAGGCCCCATCAACGACGTAAGCAAAACCTTTTCGCAGGGCGTCGGGGGCAATGAGCAGCAAAGGATCATCGCTGTCATATACTTTCAGAATTGGGCGGGCTGCAAAAGACAGTCGTCGGCCAAAGCGCCACGGATAGATGTCTTTGCCATTGAAGTCTTTAGGCGGTTTATCCCAGCGCGGCCTCGTAGAGAGCGAAAACTGATCAAGAAACCTTCTGGCTACGTCTTCGGGAACTTTGTCAGAGCAGGCAAGCGTTAGATACGCGCTCTCCTTGATCATGAATATTGAGGTGTGATCCTCTA
>JAUVXT010000153.1 GCA_030603465.1 Deltaproteobacteria bacterium | reverse complement strand
TTCGAGGTAAGCCGCTAAAATGCTCAAAGAACCAGTTACCGTGGCTTTAAGGCTCCAAGGATCGTTGCTCAATGGCAGAGTCGCTACTGTCTGAATCGCAGTTCGGATCCGCAGGTTACGGGGTTGGCAGGAAACAGCAACTACATGAGTGAACGGAAAGAAACGATACGGCGAATCGCATACAGGCCGATTCCAGATAGCGAACGAGGGGACACTCTTTCTGGATGAGATATCCAACATAAGCCTCAAGGTACAGGCGACATTGCTCCGGGTTATTCAGGAGCAGGAAATTCCTCGCGTGGGAAGCTCTAATACGGAAAGTGTAGATGTGGGGCTGATAGCGGCCAAGACACCCGCGGTTGATGCCAACTCGGGGAAAATGACCCTGGTAGATGTTGAGCGCGAACATATCGAAAAGGCGCTCCGCTATTTTAATTTTCAGATCAACAAAACGGCACAGTTCTCAGGCATTGACAGAAAAACGTTGAGAACCAGGATAAGAAACTACGGTATAAACAAAGTGGAGGAATGAAGAACCCCGTCCATGAAACGAGGGTTCTCCGGTTATTTTGTGCCCCTTGACCCCGCCTGAAAGGCCGGACCTGGGGAAGGTTCCCTGTCAGTTTGTTAACAATAAAAGAAAGTTTTTACTACGCCTTCTTTCCGCGAGTTTCCACCATTTCAATACCCAGTTCAAGGGCCTCTTTGTTAATCTGTAAAAAACCGGGCGGAATCCTGTTTTCAAGTACCTTCATAATAGATTCCGGTTTAATCAGTTTGATAAAGGTGATCAAGGCTCCCAGCATGCAGATGTTAAAAACGATAGGCTTTCCTATCTTATCAATAACCTTTTGATGCATATCGAGCTCTACCTGCTTCGCATCAACCCTTTCATTCTGTTTGACATAATGGCTATCGGTCAGGAGAAAACCGCCCGGCCGGATAAGTCCGGAGAATTTATCATATGCTTCCTGAGTAAGACACACTAAAACGTTTGGTTCGACAACCTTGGGAAACAGTATATCCGTATCGGAAATGATAACATCTGAACGACTCGCTCCGCCTCTGGCTTCAGGGCCGTATGACTGGGATTGAACCGCATTCAACCCTTCATAAAGGAGAGCCGCCTCGGCCAGTATTATAGCCGCTGTAATCACACCCTGCCCGCCTGAACCGGAGAGGATAATTCTACATCTTTCCATAATTTACCTTCCTTTAGACGCCCTTTCTATGACCTTGTCATATTCTGTACAGTATTCCGGCCGATCTTCCTGGATAAATATACCCCTTTCCATTAAATCGGGGTTTTTCTCCTTTTCCTTACTCCCTATGGGGGTCGTATCGGTCTTATAACTATTGAGCATATCCACTACACTGGGAATCTTGTTTCTTCGGCCAAACTGTGTCGGGCATTGAGACAAGATCTCTACAACTGAAAATCCTTTATGCGTAATGGCCTTTTCCAATATTTTTATCGTTGAAGTTACGTGATAGGTTGTCGTCCTGGCAACAAAGGAAGCCCCCGCACCTGTCGCAAGCTTAACCACATCGAAGGACGGGTCTATGTTGCCGAAAGGCGCCGTGGTTGCAAAATCATCATAACCTGTCAAAGGAGAATATTGACCACCCGTCATGCCATAGATACTGTTGTTCATAATTATGGCAGTTATATCGATATTACGCCTCGCCGCATGGATAAAATGATTACCGCCGATAGCACAGGCGTCACCGTCCCCCATAGGCACCACTACGGTAAGTTCCGGTCTGCTGAGTTTTACGCCTGTTGCAAAGGCCAGGGCCCTTCCATGAAGGGTATGCAGGGTATGAAAATCAAGGTAGCCATTGATGCGGGCAGAACATCCAATACCCGAAACTACAGCAATAATATTTTTTTCCAAACCGAGGTTCTCTATCGCACGGATCATGGCGTTCATTACAGTGCCATGGCCGCAGCCGGGGCACCATATATGAGGGAAGAATCTCTTTCTGATATAGTCTTTAACGGCCATTTCTTACACCCCCTTTCCCTGAGTGATTCTTATGATATTCAAAACATCGGCAGGTGTAATAAAGCCACCGTCAATCCTGTTGGCAAGGAAAACTCCGTCAGGATTCTTGACTACCTTCTTTACCTCGCCAAGTATCTGGCCCATATTCATTTCTACCACAATTATGTGATTCGCAGAGGCACATCGCTCCCTGACAAGATCAGCAGGAAAGGGCCAGAGGGTCTGTAATTCCAATAACCCGAGTTTTTCACCCCGCGCTCTCCTGTTTTCTACAACGTGACGGGTTGTCCTGGCAGCGGACCCGTAAGAAATCAGGAGACATTCCGCATCATCAACAAAGAATTCCTTTACCCTTGTGATTTCATTTACATGACCTTCAATTTTGTCTATCAGATGGTGCATCAGTCCGTATACAACATCCGGCTTGTTTGAAGGAAATCCCCACATGTCATGCGCCAGCCCTGTGACATGATGCCGGTGAACGCCTCCAAAATCAGACATGGGAAGGCGGCCATCCTCCCTTGGCAGATAAGGATGATAATCAGTTCCTTCCGGCACGGACGTTTTCAGCCTCTCTACCACGTCGATCTCCCCTGCCTTCGGCTCCACAAGTCTTTCCCTTGTATGTCCAACAACTTCATCAAGGAGCAAAATAACGGGTGTCCTGAAGGTCTCCGCCAGATTAAAGGCCTCAACCGTTATCGCAAAAACATCCTGACTGTTGGATGCGGTTAAAGCAATAACAGCATGATCTCCATGGGTTCCCCAGCGCGCCTGCATAACATCTCCCTGACTTACACTCGTAGGAAGACCTGTCGAAGGGCCACCCCTCTGAACATCAACGATAACACATGGGGTTTCAGTCATCACAGCAAACCCGAGCGCCTCCTGCTTCAGGGAAAAACCCGGTCCCGAGGTTGCGGTCATAACCTTTTTCCCAGTAAGTGAGGCACCGACTATGGCACACATGGAAGAAATCTCGTCTTCCATCTGAATAAACTTCCCTCTCTTCGCGGGCAAACGACGTGAGAGCAGCTCTGCAATCTCTGTGGAAGGGGTTATTGGGTAACCGGCAAAAAAATCAAGCCCGGCATAAAGAGCCCCCCTTACACAGGCTTCATTACCTTGAACAAATACGACATCTTTCTTCACTTCGAAAATTGCCTCCTTACTAAACAGCCGTTTAGTTTAGCTCTGTCTTATTGCTCAGCAGAATATCCGCGCATACAGGTTTCAATTAAACAGACAATAAACACTTTAAGAAGGGTTATTCGCCCCATGCGCTTATTCTAGCTGAATCTTCCGGCTTTAATGAACTCTTTCTGGAACACATATTATACCGACACGCTATTCCAACCAAAACCTTAACTCGTTTTTTAGCCTCACATTAGATGACTTTCTGAAAAGGTATCGGTAACTATTAATAAGATATCCTATTTAAGCTCAATCGCAAGATCAGGGCAGCGTAGTTCGCATATTCCACAGCTATTACACTTTTCAGGATACTCAAGTATAGCCTTTTCCATACCATCCATTGATAAAGCATCCTGTGGACAAAACTCAACACAAATTCCACATCCCTTGCACCAATCCCTCTTAATGTCAGGTACTTTTTTATTTGTCGTTTCCTTATCCATAACGCGCCTTCTATCACAATTAAAAGTCTTGTCAATAACTTTTTTCATTTATTTAATTATTTATTTTATGACCTGTAATAACATACAATACGTGATTAATAATACCTTTTTCATATCTAAAATTAATATTAACATAAGAATGAAACCCTCCGGTCCCGAGACGTGCATGAAGGGTTAAGATTTTTTAGCCAAGCGCCGAATTTATCCCAAAAATGATTGTTAAGCGGGGAAACTGACTTTTTGCGATTGCATCAGTCTTAGGGGGTTTACGTATGGCTGAAGAGATAACATCCAAATAACTGCTATGCGGCTATGAATACAGGGAAATGTATGGTAGAAAGGTTCACGATGGAGACAGCAACAAATCCAAAACAGCTATGCGATCTTGCTGAAGAGCACATACAAGAAGGGCGATACGAAAAAGGAATCTCAATCTTCAAAGGATTAGCTGAGACTTACCCCGGCGATGATTCCTTTGTCATGTCTCTCGCATGGGCCTACAAGGACAGCGGGAAAACGGAGAAGGCAGTAAACTGCCTGGAAACCCTTTTAGAAAGAGAGTTAACCAGAAATATCTTCACCGGCTTTGCCTTTGATGAACTGGTCAGGATATTCATAGACGGGTACCACTATGAAAAACTTGTGCCCATGTGTGAAAGAGTAGTTGCGGCACATCCTGATGATACTTCTCTTTTAATTACCCTTGGCGATGCCTGCCTGAGGGCGGGGGAAAAAGATCGAGCCATTCAGGTCTTTGAATTGCTGTCAGAGTTGGAGCCCGACTCCCCCATGTCTTTCTGCTATCTGGGGAACGCTCACATCGCCGCGGGGAACCTCAATGAAGGCGTAGCAGCCTATGAAAAGGCGATTCTGATCGATCCGTCAGATATGAATACCTTCTACGGCAGACTGGGGAATTTTCTTTTTCGATATGGTCACTACGGAAAGGCGGAAGAGGCCTTAAGAAAATCGATCGAGATTAAAGGCAAGCATCCGGCCACCCATTGCAGTCTCGGAGATATTCTGATCAAACAGGGCAAAGTGGATGAAGGTATGGCGTCTTATGAAAATGCAGTAGGGTTTGATGCCGAGTCTGAAGGCAGTTACCACAACAGACTGGGGAACATACTTACTGAAGAAAGTTTCCATCATGAGGCGATAGCAGCATTTAGTAAGGCTATTGCAGCCGAACCTGAAAATCCCTTTTACTACCTTAGACTGGCGGAATCATATAAAAATGAAGGTCTCGGTGACAAGGCAGATGAAATATACAAAAAGGCAAAAACGATAAAGGGGGCGGCGGGCATTTGATTTTAACCACACAAATATAGAGAAGCAATAATTACTTGACACGAGCTTATGCTATAAGATATGCATCGCCCTGGATTGTTCTGTTTAGTGGGGATGTAGCTCAGATGGGAGAGCGCGGCGTTCGCAATGCCGAGGTCAGGGGTTCGATCCCCCTCATCTCCACCAAATATTTTCGGTCAGGCCGGCAACAAAGATCCCTCCGGACCGAACAATAGTTAATCATACAAATATTGCTCCCTTATCTTTCATGCAGAGAAATTCATTCGAATGCACTCACAATGCGATTGTTCTGCAAAGAAAGATTTTCCCCCAAACATAAAAAGATTGACAAAATCAAACTATTTGTTTTAGGGAAGCGAAATAAAACCATATGCACCTGGTGATCGACATTCATGAATGAAAATTATGATGTAGTGGTAGGTATCCCCTCTTACAAAGAAGCAAAAACGATAGGACATGTCGCCGAAGTTGCAGGAAAGGGTCTCGCCAAGTACTTCCCCGACTCAAAAAGCGCAATCATTAATTGTGACAACAACAGCCCCGATGGAACGAAAGATGCGTTTCTCTCTGCTGTTATTCCCGAAAATATTGATAAAATATATATATCCACTCCAGAAGGAGTGAAAGGAAAGGGAAACAATTTTTTCAACCTTTTCAATTTCTGCAGGGGAAAAGAGGTAAAGATTATCATCGTTGTCGATGCCGATCTTCGCTCCATCACACCGGAATGGATAAGACATCTCGGATTCCCTGTTAAAAAGGGATACGATTTCGTAACTCCACTCTATTCAAGACACCAGTTTGATGGAACTATCACGAATCACCTGTGCTACCCCCTCGGATATTCCCTCACCGGCTTAGACATCCGTCAGCCAATCGGAGGAGATTTTGCCTTTTCATCCAAACTATGTTCACACTGGCTCAAGAATGAATGGGGTGACATGACCCGTCAATATGGTATAGATATATTCATGTCGCTCAACGCCCAGTTTAATAATTTCCGTATCTGCGAAACGGGACTGGGTACCAAGGTACATAATGCCAGTTCACCAAAACTGGGTCAGATGTTTGAAGAAGTCGTATACACATTATTCTCAATCCTGATTGAGAACCGTTCAAAATGGTTGAGCGCATGGTCGAAAAAGAAAAACAAAGGGCCCTGTCATCCGGAGGGGAGTTGCTCTGTAAATTCCTTCGGACTGGAAAAGATGGCGGTACCTCAGGAACTGAAGATCGATATCGCAAAACTAAAGCATGATTGCAGACAAGAATATGAGGAGTATAAGGATCTTGTCGAAATGTATCTCAGCCCCTATGCCTACAGCCAGATCAGTGATATGGTTGCCATGGACTATTATGAAATAGATATAATGCTATGGTCGCAGATCGTATACAGTCTCATTTATCTGTTTGACGGCGCAAGAGAAGATGTAAAACGTGATATAATAAATGTATTAAAGCCACTCTATTTTGCCCGCAGCATCACTTTTGATTACAAGACCTCTCA
>JAUVXT010000032.1 GCA_030603465.1 Deltaproteobacteria bacterium | reverse complement strand
GCAATAATCTTTTCCCCAAAATGCTCGAATCCGGACTTTTACGGGACTGTCATTTTTGACTGTCCTGTCGTCTAATTTCTTGTAGTATTGAAGAAGAAGTGTTAATTTATGGTGAATGAACTGCCCCTCCGCAAGCAGCGGGGGATATAACCCTTGCAAAAATTAATTTTTACTATGCCGGTGCAATTATGAAAAAATTTAAAGAAGTGGATCATCTCAACCAGTTAAAACAGGATATCGAGCTTAAGAGGGAATTCGATATCATCACTCTATTTTCGAAACTTCATCACGCAGACATCGCCGATCTCATCGACAATCTGAAAGAGGAGGAAAAGATCCGTCTCTTTTCCCTCCTCGATATCGAAAAGGCATCCGACGTCATCCTGGAGCTGAGCGACATCTCCAAAGAACAGATCATTGAAGACCTTTCCGACCAAAAACTGACCGAGATCATTGAGGAAATGGACTCGGACGATGCGGCCGACTTAATTGCCGAATTGGATGAAGACCAGGCAAAAACAGTACTGGACGGAATTGAGCCTGAAGAGTCTGAAGAAGTCAAGGAACTCTTGAAATATGATGAGGATACGGCAGGCGGCATCATGCAGTCAGAACTTATCTCCATCCGGGAAGATGCAACGGTGATGGACGCCGTCAAAACCATCGTAAATATCTCCGACGAGATCGAAGACGTATACAACGTCTTTGTCATCGATAAAGAAGACCGATTGGTAGGCACTATCCCCCTTCAAAAACTGATAATCAGCAAGAGAACTCAGCTCGTTTCCGAGACTATCGATCAATCCATTCCCAGCGTCCACACCGATGTCGATCAGGAAGAAGTCGCGCGAATGTTCGAAAAGTACGACCTGATCGCCCTCCCCGTCGTTGATGACGCAAACCATTTACTGGGGAGGATTACCGTCGATGATATAGTCGATGTAATGCAGGAAGAAACATCGGAAGACCTGTACAGGATTGCCGGTCTGAACGAGGATGACAGTGTGTTCAACAGTCCCATGAGTTCCGTCAAGAAGAGACTCCCCTGGCTCTATCTCAACCTGCTGACGGCCCTTATATCCGCCCTTGTTATCGGATTTTTTGAGGATACCATCAAGATAATGGTTGTGCTTGCCGTTTTTATGCCTGTTGTTGCAGGCCTCGGTGGAAACGCGGGCAGCCAGACCCTGACCCTGATTGTAAGGGGGCTTGCCCTGGGCGATATCACCTTTAAAAATTCTAAAAAGGCGCTATACAAACAGATATTCGTGGGGATTTTCAACGGCGTTTCCGTTGGAGTAGTCATCGGTATTATAGCCTATCTCTGGAAAGGTATCCCCGTATTGGGCCTCGTTCTCGGACTGGCTATGATTATAAACATATTTGTCGGCACATTGGCAGGAACCCTGATTCCCCTCAGTCTCAAATGGCTGAAATCGGACCCGGCCCTGGGATCGCATATTTTTCTGACAGCCTTCACGGATGCATTCGGATTTCTTTCTTTTCTCGGTCTGGCAACCATATTCCTGAAATTACTAACATGATAAAAAGACCCATATATGAGGCATCGGCCTTTGTCCTTTCTTTCCTCGATTATGGAGAATCCGATCGCATCGTAACATTCTTCACAGACAAATATGGAAAGATAAAAGGCATAGCGAAAGGGGCGAGGCGAAGCAAAAAAAGATTCGCAAATGCCATAGAGTTATTTTCTCATTCCAGAATCCTCTTTTCCAGAAATCGTAAAGATAGCCTTTTTCTTATAGAAAATAGCGACGTCATCGATCACTACCCAAAGATCAGAGAGGACCTGGAAAAGACGATGGCCGCATCGTACATAATTGAACTGGCAGCTCATTTCACCGCAGAAGGGAAAAAAAGTAAAAAAACTTTTTCCCTCTTAAAAGACTTCTTCGAATTCCTGGACCGGAAAAAATTCACAGAGGAGTCCTTGAGATTCTTCGAATTGCGTCTCATTAAACTTTCGGGATACGAACCTGTTTTAGAAGTGTGCGTGGCCTGCAACACCCCCCTAGATGAAATTAAAGCGCCCCGCTTCAGCGCCACCGATGGAGGCATCGTATGCGTGGAATGCAGCCGGCAACGCCCTGGCTCACTCCCTGTCTCCGTGGGAACTTTGAAGATGCTCCTCATGGGGAAAGAGATGGAAATGGAAAAGATCCACCGCCTGAATCTGTCCAAACAATCATCAAGAGAGAGCAAGGCAATCCTCGAAAGTTTCATACCGTTTATCCTCGGGAAAGAATTAAAATCGGTCCGTGTACTGAAAGAAATCAAGAGATTGATGGTCTGACTGAGACCATACGGGGAAATTGAACCGAACAGCGAGCGCATTCCCCGCTGCCTGCGGCGGGGTTAGCGAGCGAACAAGAAATTTCCTTGCCAGTCGGAGCTCCCCCGCAACTTATTGTGTTGGAGCTCCAATTGTTGACCCTCATACAATGGCACAGATTTGATTTGCCTTGACACTCCTTCGCCATAATGATAATTTCCCCACCAATTACCATATGAGTTGTAAAATCAAGGAGGAACGATGACCTTTCAGGATTTGATATTGGCCCTTGAAAGGTACTGGGCCGATCAGGGATGCATTATACAGCAGCCTTACGATATCGAGGTGGGGGCGGGAACCTTTAATCCAGCTACCTTTCTCAGGACCCTCGGCCCGGAACCATGGAACGTTGCCTATGTGGAGCCATCCCGCAGACCCACCGACGGGAGATACGGAGAAAACCCGAACCGGTTGCAGCACTATTATCAGTACCAGGTAATAATGAAGCCCTCTCCCCTGGATATACAGGATATGTACCTCGATTCCCTGAAAAGCTTCGGTATTGATCCACTCGATCATGATGTGAGATTCGTGGAAGACGACTGGGAATCGCCCACCCTCGGGGCATGGGGACTGGGATGGGAAGTGTGGCTCGACGGCATGGAAATAACGCAGTTTACCTACTTTCAGCAGGTTGGAGGAATAGATCTTAATCCTATCAGCGTTGAAATAACCTATGGTATCGAACGCATCGCCATGTACCTCCAGGAGATAGACAATGTCTACGATCTCGAATGGGCGCACGGGATAAAATATGGCGATGTACACCACAGGAGTGAAGTTGAATTTTCGCGATATAACTTTGAAGAAGCGGATGTGCAGATGCTGAGAAAACTCTTCGATATGTACGAGGCGGAATCAAAAAAGATGGCGGGGAAAGATCTTGTCTTACCCACCTATGACTATTGCCTTAAATGCTCCCATGTCTTCAATATACTCGATGCGCGCGGCGCCATAAGCGTTACGGAACGGACCAGCTACATTGGAAGGGTCAGAGACCTGGCAAGACGGAGCGCAGAGGGATATTCAAAACAGAGAGAAGAAATGGGATATCCCCTCATGGGCAGATGGAGTAATAAATAATTTTACCTCTTTCTCATTTCGGTTGATGAACCGCCGCATAAACACCTTTTCACTTGTCTAAGATGCTTTTTGATAAATCTAAGGCTTGCTACAGGCGATCCCAAAACTCGCCCTCCGGGCTCAGACAGTTGGAATCGCTATTCTTCCGCTTCGCCAGGATTTATTCGCAAAAACCATTTTAATGACCACTCAAAGGTATTTATGCTTGAACAACTTTATTACGAAAGAACCATATTTTTCACACTGGAGATATATTTCTTATGAGTAAGGAACTTTTATTAGAGATAGGGACGGAAGAAATCCCGGCCCTCTTCCTGCCGAAGGCGCTTGAAGATATGAAGGAGATGATCGGCAAAGAGTTTTCCGGCAGCAGGATAGGCCATGGAGAAATTACTGCCATGACGACACCGAGGCGGCTTCTTCTCCATGTCCGTGACGTCGCTGAAAGACAAGAAGACCAGGTCATAGAAAAGGTCGGACCGGCAACGAGAGTCTCCTTCGATGAAAAGGGGAATCCCACGAAGGCGGCTTCAGGGTTCGCACGGGGACAGGGCATCGATATCGCGGAACTGGAAACGGTAACAACGGAAAAGGGTGAATACATCTGTGCCAGGAAGAAAATTGCGGGAGAGGAAACAGAAAAACTCCTCTCTGAGCTGCTGCCACCTTTTATCTCGTCTATCCCATTTCGAAAGTCCATGCGCTGGATGAACCTGGACATGCGTTTTGCCCGGCCCATCCACTGGATTGTCGCCCTCTTCGGGGGAGAGATTGTTCCCTTTACTGTCGAAAATATTTCCAGCGGTAACATGAGCCGCGGCCATCGTTTCATGGCACCCAACCCCTTCGAAGTAACAAACTTTGACGATTACCTGCAAAAGACAAGGGAACATTTTATTATAGTCGATCCCCGGGAAAGGGAAAAAATCATAACGGAAGAGGCGGCGAAGGCTGCCGGAGACGTATCGGGACACGTCCTGAAAAGCGACGAACTTCTACAGGAGGTTACCTTTCTGGTTGAATACCCCTCCATCGTCTGCGGAAGCTTTGATGAGGAATACCTCAAGCTCCCCAAAGAAGTCCTTATAACTAGCATGATGAAACATCAGAAATATTTCCCCGTAACCGATGATAAGGGAGATCTCCTGCCACACTTCATCACCATAAATAATACCCTGGCAAGGGACCCCTCGGTAGTAAGGCGTGGAAATGAAAAGGTGATCCGGGCAAGACTGGCCGATGCCAAATTTTTCTTTGAAGAGGATCAGAAAATCCCCCTCGATGACCGGGTGGAGGATCTCAAGAATGTCGTTTTCCACAGCCTCCTCGGGACTTCCTATGAAAAGGTCACCCGCTTCAGGGAACTTGCCCGCTATATTACAGAAAAGATTAATCCCGCTATTAAGGACACCGTCGCGCGTACGGCCACGCTTTCTAAAGCCGATCTGGACACACAGATGGTTGGAGAATTCGCAAACCTGCAGGGCATTATGGGAAGGGAGTACGCCCTTATAGCGGGCGAAAACCCCACAGTTGCCAGGGCAATTTATGAACACTACCTCCCCGTTGCCGCGGGAGGAAATCTTCCGGAAACGGATGAAGGGGCCATTGTAAGCATCGCAGACAAGATGGACACCATAGTCGGATGCTTCGGTGTAAATCTGATTCCCACAGGAACGGCGGACCCCTACGCACTTAGACGACAGGCACTCGGCATAATCAACATAATCCTCAGCAAAAAATATGCGCTGCTATTGGGAGAACTTGTCGATAAGAGTCTCTCCACCCTGGCAGACAAGTTAAAAAAGACTCCCGAAGAAGCAAAATCGGATGTACTGGAGTTTTTCAAGGGAAGATTCGAAAACCAGCTCATATCCCAGGGGCACTCCTATGATACAGTGGATGCCGTCCTGACATTCGGGGCCTCAGACCTGGTAAGGTCCATCAAGAAGATTGAAGCGCTGGAAGATTTTAAGGATCATCCCGATTTCGAACCACTCGTTATCGCATCCAAGCGGGTAGTCAACATTTTAAAGGGTTTCAAAGAAGGATCGGTAAACCCCTCGCTCTTCGATTCCGATGAGGAGAGAAACCTCTACAATACCTTTACTGAAATCAATAAAAAGGTCACATCGCTCATTGAAGAAGATAAATACAAAGAGGCGCTTATAGAGATCGCCGGATTCAGAAAACCGGTAGACGCCTTCTTCGATACAGTGCTTGTTATGGCAGAAGACGAAAAGATAAAATTCAACAGGCTTTCTCTCCTGAAAGAGATTTCCACCCTCTTCTACCGTATCGCCGACTTTTCCAGAATAGTAACGGAACTGAACAACGAGCGCTAACCCAGTTGCTTGCAGCGGGGTTAGCGAGCGAATAAAAAATGAAAATTTTCCCTACCAGTCGAAGATTCCCCACAACTTGTTGCGGGGAGCTTCAATAGAAAAAAACGCCGCTCATAATCACTCTAATCGTGAGCTGCGTAACCTGTGATCAATAGAATTTGTTTGTTAATTGGCGCTTATTTTATCTTCAGGACACCTTACTTCCAAGAAACTCAAGTGACACCTTCGGCGCCATTTAAGCCGGTATATCCTCCGAGTTGGCAGACGAGTCGCATATCCCCCCGTACCGGGGTAGTTAACTTCGGCCTAGATGCTCAAATAGCTGTGCAAGGGCTCGATTAGCCGCTGGTCTCGAAGCACTGTGCACGCGTATATTCAACTGCTTGTGTTATGTGTTATTCTCATCTTTAATCTCGAAACACATATTGTTGTGAACTTTTATTTTACCTAATCCCTCTACAAATTAAAAGAATTAAATAAACACTTTCTTCACATAAGGTGAAGTCGATAACCGGAGCAAGGCTGAATAGTTAATATCAAATTCTATTTCACTTCCTACTTCAATATGGTTTCCGGAATGTAAAATTAAATGATCACTGCTTGCTCCAATAACTTTGGCATTTATTCTGGGAGTTATAGCTTTTGTATCAACATCTTGTTCCCCGATTCCCATTATAATCCTATTGATATTACCAATATCTGCAAACTCAGGTGTATCTCCAAATGCATTTTGACATATTTCACCATAAGGCAAAGATGGTTTTATTTTACTTTCGATAACCTCACATATTAGAGTAAATGCATCTGTGTACAATTTCGGGATTTTATTTCTGTGTAGAGTTTCCCTGCCAAGTAAAATAGCTTCGCCAATTCTTAAGTTATTAATTGCCCCTGTATTTTCAGTAGATAGAAACCATTCATAATTTGCAGAATTTCCACCTGAAATCATATGCAGCTTGATATTATATTTTTCTTGTATGTGATCTGCTGTTTGAGATAACTCAATCATATTTTCCTCTGAAGGTTTAACACCTCCAAAGCAGGCAAGATTTGCGCCGATGCCATGTAATTCAACTCCTTTTAGTGGTATAATTTGTTCAATGATTGAATCTGTATCTCCGGGTAATATCCCTTCTCTTAAATCACCGAGTTCCAACATTAAAACTACTTTATGTCTTTTACCTTGTTTAAGAGAATGTTCAGATAATAATTTAATTGTTGATATCTCGGAGTTTAAGCTTATATCAGCATATTTAACAACATCTGCAACTTCGGTATGCATAGGCAGACGTGTAAGCAAATATTTTGCTTTCACTCCGGATTCTTTCATTCTTTTTATATTTTGAACAAGAGAAACTGCTATCGTAGTGATTCCACACTCAAGAATTGCATTAGCAATTTCGGGAGAACCCGTTACTCCCTTTATTACGGCAGTAATAGAAATCCCTTTTTTTGCAAATAATTCTTTTAATGTTGTGGCATTGTGCTTTATCTTGTTTATATCTATTTCTAATCTGGGCATTTAAATTATTTCATATCTTTTTAAAGCTGATTTTACAATTTTATCAATCAGTTCCGCTGAATCCATATTGCCGGCGACAGCCATGAATCCCATGTAGCTATGCGGTTTTTCTTTCGGAGTACACATTAAACCTGCAAAGGAGTTCCCTTCTAAAAGATAAGGGCCTTCTTTTGTTAATATGGTATCAATTCGTCCGTAATCTTTAAAACCAATAGCACGGTAAGCATTTTCTGCAAATTCTTTGATGTTGCTCATCTCTTCACCATTTAATCTTGCAGGACAATAAAAACTGTCATCATCTATCTCTTTTTTATCAAATGTTAAAAATTGTGACTCGCCGCCAAAAGAAATCTCCAGTAGCGGCAGTACTTCAATGTCATCTCTATTGCCAATTACACCAAGAGTTATTTCGGTCCCCTGTAAAAACTTTTCAATTAAAACGGGTTGTTTAATTGTATTTAATCTTTGTTCAACACCTTTTACAAGTTGTTCGTAATTTTCAATAACAGAGTTGCCGTCAATCCCCGCACTTCCCCTGCCTGCAACCGGTTTAATAAATAATGGATAATCGAAAGGAGGATTGCCTTTAAACACAGAACAATCTTCTACAGATTTTGCCACGGAAAAAGGGGACGTTTGTAATCCTTCACTTTCCCATATTTTTTTGGCTAATGATTTATCAGTTGCAATAGCAATTGCAGCGGTATCCGACCCCACAAAAGGAATTTCAAGCTCTTCCAGTATAGCAGCTTCTGCCATACTCGATACATTAAAGACCAGATCGACCTTATTATCCATCATATCTTTAATAAAAGAATCCCCCCAGTTTATAGTGCAGACTTCATACCCGGCATCAATCAGCGCTTGTTTATGGTGAGCAACTTCTTTATGTGTTTCATCAACTACATTATCTTTACCTGCAAATTTCTCTTGTATTTTAAAATTCCCTCTTTTTTTATTTAATAAACCAATCTTAATCTTTGTCATTTTCTAAATTTCTCCTTATTGTTAAATTCATCCTATCCTTTGCCGATATTTTTTTATCATCAAGATAAATATCAATTTCACCGTTTCTTAATTTAGTATTCCATTTTACAGCTTCAGGAAATTCCTCTCTACAATACATTAGCTGAGGTACTGGTAAAAACCCCATCTTAAAGATGTCGTAAAAACCTTGTGGAGTATATGTGTCTTTTATATTAGTCTCGATAGTATCGATAACTATTTCAGCTTCAAATATAAGATGATGCATTCTGTTTTTCACATACTGATTCTCATCCATATTATCTATCCAGCCTTTTTCCCGATATTCCCGGCATTTATTAAGTGAATGCAATGTTATTTTAATGCTTTCATCTATTATTTCCGGTGTTGCTAAATCATTACCTTCAGAATAACTAACTACATGAATAATATCGGGACTTTGATTATTAAAAGGCTCAATATCATCCATTAACGCGGTTATTGAAGCCAGTTGTTTTTTTGCCTTATCAATATCGTGGGACAAATAACTCAATCCAACCCGTGTCTGCAAAAAGACCTTAAAGTTAGAATCTTCAAGGTTTCTTACCATATTTAACGTTGCTCTTGCCTTTGCCAGGTCATTACTTGCGGATGTATGCTTAGGGTCATTTAACATTATTTGCAGAACAAAATGTTTTATGCCTAACTTCTTGGCAGCTTTTGCTGCCAGAAAGGCTGATACCGCATAACTTACATCGTCCGACGAGCGAAATGCAAACTGATGAGCTACATTTGCTTCGTAAGGTTTGCCTGTTTTTGCAATATATTCAATTGCCTCAAAATGTTCGGTTAAATTATCAAGAAGATTTAGCTCTCCCCGTCCATCTATTTTAGAAAACCACCAAAAGGATAAGGCATGCCATGCTATATTTAAGGATTTTTCATGTATTTCTGCTTGTTTGCGAAGATTTTTAGTGCCGGAATAAGTTCTTACAAGCATCGGTTTTGCAGCTTCACAAATACGTTCATATTCCTCTGGAGAATTAATCCCTACACCTCCACCATTAGGAAGATCGTCCCAGTCTTCTCCAAATTTTGATTGAGTTAATTGTGAAGTTCCTATTGACAGTACATCCAGATAGCCACTATGAGCCAATAAGCGGGACCACTCAATAAATTGTTTTACTGATTCATGCCTGTTTTCAAGATAAGGTCCTGCGTGAGCTCTTATTACCGGCGGTAAATTGTTTTCTCTACCATGATTAATACGATCTATTAAACCATCATGTGCTGTTCCAAAATTTTTATATCCACTTCTATCCACAGGTAATGCTGATATGTAATCTCCTTTATCAATTATCTCTTTGCCAAAACTATCTAAGGTGTTTTTATATGTACTATCGTCTTTAAATCCTTTTGGTGCTTTTGAAGGGTCTATCCCTAGCATTTTCAGACTATTTGTAAATGATTCATCACCATAAAATACAATTACGTCTCTATATAAATATTTAATTTTATTACAGGCTTCAGGCAATCCGGCAAACCAGATACCTTTCAGTTTTCCACCGTCTTTTACCAACATTTTCTTTAATTCCAATTGGGACATGAGTTTTTGGAATATCAGTACTGCATCACCAACATTCAGACGGTAACTAAAGCCCAAAGCCTGTATATTATTTTTTATAATCCATTCTCCAATTACTGATGAATTGCTAAGCTTTTGGGGATCTGTAATTGCTTTTGATACTTCATTGTTTGCAACAATAACTGTAAATCCACATTCCGTAAGAAGCTCTTTAATTGCAGACACACCCAGAGTATGGGCATCGAAATGAGTTTTAACTAAACCAATTTTATCGTCTAATGTTATGGTGTTATTCATAGTCTATTAAATCACGAGACTTAATTTTTGACTCATTTGAAAACTTTCTTCTCCACTAATTGCCATATCCCACAAATCTGAAATCAGGTTATTATTTGAAAGCCCCAATTTGTACAAAGTTCTCCCTTCTGAACGAAAATCAATATTTAATAATTTACTGCCTTGTTCTATAAAATAATCAATCGTTGGTGTTGGAACTCCTAAATATTTACCGAACGAAGACATTGGCACTAATCCTGTCGGAATATCATCCCAAACATATCTGTGATTTATTGTTGTAGGAGCCAATATATCTTTATATGTAGGATTAGATTTTATCATTTTATAGATAGAGGTTTTAGGAAGTCCATATCTTGAATTTAACCAATCAACAACTGAAAGTGTATTTATCCCAATTGCTGATGCGATTGATTTGAATTCAAAATCTACTTTTTCTATATATTGAGCAACTTTTTTGGTAACACCATCCGTGTAAAAATTAAATATTTCTTTATTTAAAATTCGTTCTTTATTTAAAAGAATAATTACCGGATGAAATATGGCTCCAATATTACTAAAACTTGTCTCTATAAACGTATCCGCTTTGATTATATTATGGAATACCTCTGAAAGAACATCTATCACATAATCGGTATCCCTGGAATATAATGCTGATACTGATACTTCCTTCTTAATTCCTTTGATTTCAATTAAGTCAGGTTTCTTGAGTCTTGCGGCAAAAAACAAAGTATTTGCTTCGGCAACAATAACATTTGCTTTGCACCCTACTTTGTTTAATGTTTGGCTAAACAACAAAGCGCCCAATGTTCTTCCGGGTACAAGTAAAATTATTTGGCCATCTTCCAGATAAGGAGCAATTTTTTCAGCAATATCACTATGCCCGTTTGCAGTTATTACAATAATTATTACATCACTATGATATACAGCCTCAGAAAGATTATTGCCCACATAATTTAAACTGATTTTATCCGATTTATCACCAAACTGTATTGTATAATCATGGTCTTTAATATATTTAATCCGCTCCTCAGATCTATTATATAAAGAAACCTCGTATCCTTTTAGAAAAATATACCCTGCAGTTACCAATCCTCCATTTCCTGCTCCAATTACAGTATATTTCTTTTTTCTCATTTTCTATCCTTCTAAAATTTCTTCGCCATATATATCTTTAGCCTGCCTTGCTTACACATAACGGTGAATTGAGGGGCTGGCGCGTTTTTTTGCCCAGTCCCTCTCAAATGATTTGATACTCATTGAGCCTTCCCTTTGCCGCAGCTTTAATTTATAGCTGCGAAGGCAAATCAAATCAAACAAAGGAGGAAGACTCAATGAAATTTCACACAAAGCAGTATAGCTATTAAGAAGATAACGTTCGGACTCACCTGCCGCTACGGCGCAGCGGAATAGCGGTCAGGTGGAGCACCTTGGTTCGACATAATTATGATGAGACTTAGTTGACTCGTTTGACTGATGAATAGAGATCAGACCAGTAACCTTGTCTGATACGGAATTTTGTTCCGTGATTATATCCTGTGCGGGTATCAAAATCGACCAAATTTGAACCATCTTCCAAGCAATTCAAAAACTTTTCAAAAGAGAATCTAGACAAAATGAACAGATTTTCATATTTAAAGTATTCCCTTTCATTTTCAATTTTTGAATCAGCGACCACATAAAAACAGTTCATTATTTTTGAGCCAATTTATATCTTAGATCATCAAATCCCCAGTAAGGTTCAGGATTCAAAGGACCAAGGCCGACTCTTTCCTTCACAGATTCTAACCAAGCAGAAATTTCCTTATTTGATGTGTCTGCTTCGGAAAAATAAAAGACAAAGCGCAACTTCTTCTGGTTACGGTCAACAATTACCCGAAAGCCCCTGTTCGTATATGCGGGTGAGCTTGTGGTCAACATAAAGCTCATCTCGGTATCGGGATATCGTGTTTCGGCTTTCTTATGCCTTCATCCATAACAGGGGAGGAGTAATTTTAAAACAATTTTGGCGCCCGTTGGAGATGGTTCAATATGCTTGAGAGTAACAAGAGAGCTGGTATGCGCTCTCTGACCTTTAAACTCCCATTCTCGTGCATTCGGTGTCGGAAGATTGTTTTCCTCGATATCCAGGAGGGTTTCTATGACAAGCAAATTTGCCTTGCCCTATTATCTTCAGCTTTTCTGTTGTGTTATAATTAACACATAAGAATACCATATGTCAACGCCTAAAAATACCTCTAAAAACAGGATACTGCTTGATGAAGTGCGGGATGGGGCGAATCAGGCTTTCTCTCCTGAAAGAGATCTCCACCCTCTTCTACCGTATCGCCGACTTTTCCAGAATAGTAACGGAACAAAAAATGTTTGGAACTTCTATGTTCCCCTATTCTCTCCGATATTTAAGCTGCACGCCTTTCAGAAAATTGCGTAACATCTGATATTGACAGTCACGGTAGTGTTTATGGCCCGGCTTACGGAAAAAGGCGCTTAATTCGTGTTTACTTATGTGCACATCAGCCAGGGCCAGGATCTCCAGAATATCCTCGGCTTTCAGGTTTAACGCGATTTTTAACTTCATGAAAATGATATTGTTGGTTAAATACTTCTCCGGCCTTGGTTGTGGCCCTTCTTTTTTCCCCCGTCTATCGATAATCAAACCATTCAGGAAAACCGCCAGCTGAGCGTCCAGGCATTTCTTAAAGGAAGTGTCGTCCTCTTTTTTTAACCAGTCGCTGATCTGCTCCCGCGTTACCTGATGACCGGCCAAGCCAAATAGAGCAATCATTTTCGAATCGTTAAAGTCGAAAATATAGCGGATACGGCGCAAGATATCGTTATTGGTCATAAATATGTCCTTTTATTTTGTCTATCTTTTTAAACATAACCGGGAGAGGGAGGCGTCTCACGACTCCCCCCCTCCTCTGGAAATTCCATTGTTTCTTTTATGGGCTCGGTGTTGCTGTTAATAGTGGGGCGGCATTTCATCTGCAGGGGCATCGATTCCCGGAATCAACTCCGAGAATTCTTTGACCCGTTTCACCAGGGTTTCACAGATGGTACCGAGCCTTTCGATCTCCTGCTGCTGTTCGCAAATCACATCACTCACGTCCTTAATGCCCTGTTCCTGGAATGCGATTTTAGTTTCAATTTCCACCAAACGTTCTTCACTCATTTTCGTGTTTTTCCTCCAGCCTCATGGCCCAAGAATAATATACCTGACGTTTGAGTATAGTGCGATCAGGGTTTTCCTGCAAGCCAGATTATGTGCCTGCCGCCTTTTCCGGGCTTACGGACTGGTACGGTTACAGTTTCCGTCTGGAATCCGCACTGCTTCAGGCGACGGGTAAATGCCTCGTCTGCTCCGGAAGACCAGACGCCCAAAATCCCTCCGGGGCGAAGAGCGGAAAAGGATATTTTCAGGCCGGATATGCTGTAGAGACGGTCATTGGCTTTCCGGGTAAGCCCGTCAGGACCATTGTCTACATCGAGAAGTATTGTGTCCCAGGCGGACTTTCTTTTCCTGATGGTTACCACTACATCTTCTTCTTCAACGGATACCCGGGGATCATCCAACGGCATTCCTGCAAGGTGCCCCAGGTGTTCCCGGTTCCATCTGACCACAGCCGGGATCAGTTCGGATACGGTGATGAGTGTATCCGGCTCCGATTGTTCAAGTGCTGCCGCCAGGGTGTAGCCCATGCCAAGACCTCCAATGAGAATCCTCAGACCGGATTTTGGTTTAACGCGGCTGCACGCGAGCTCAGCCAGCGCAGCTTCGGAACCGTGGCGGCGACTGTTCATCAGCTCTATTCCCGCAGTTCGCATCGAGAATTCCGTGCCTCGCTTCCGAAGTATGACTTCTCCTTTATGTCCGGGGATTTCCGCCCGGTCGATCTCCTGCCAGGGGATCACACGCTTCTCCTCAACATGCAGATAAACAGTATTGCCTGCATGTTTCTGTTTTCCGACTTATACCATACCATGTTCTGTTGTTCTCTCCTTTCGTACATAGGAGAACGCTTACCATATTTCATTGCAACTCCCTTCAACAAGTTATGGGGAATCTCCTGCCTCTCAGGAACTCAGAAATTATTTTCCGCCATTTTGATTGATGGCTTCCAGTTCCTCCCATCGCTCATATGCTGTGGATAGGGATTGTCCCAGCTCTTCACTTCTTGCCTTTGCTTGACTTATGAGCGCGCCTGCCTGCTGGTAGAATGAGGGCTCTGCCATGGAGTCATACAGTTCCTGCTGTTCTGTCTCCATGGCTTCGATCTTCTGCGGCAGACTCTCCAGTTCACCTGCCTCCTTGAAGGACAGTTTTCTCGGCCCCGCAGGCTTCGGTCTCTTTCTTATTTTCTTTTCAGGCGCAGGCCTTGTCTCCGCTATCTCTGCCGGTCGTTGTTCAAGCCAGTCATCATAGCCTCCAACATATTCCTGTACCCTGCCTTCTTTCTCAAAAACGAAGGTGGAAGTGACCACATTATTGAGAAATGCACGTTCGTGACTGACGAGAAGAACCGTCCCTTTGTAATCAAAGAGCAACTCCTCCAGGAGTTCCAGGGTCTCGATGTCCAGGTCATTTGTCGGTTCATCCAGCACCAGGATCTTGACAGGCCTTGTGAAAAGGTTGGAC
>JAUVXT010000260.1 GCA_030603465.1 Deltaproteobacteria bacterium | reverse complement strand
GGTCTAAGATCGATTCTTCAAACTGTGAAAGGCCCTCGGTAATAGCCTGAAAATCACTGCCCCCTCCTGACCCGTCAGCACACTCGAAGATTATATGACTGCACTCCGGATCAAGAGTCTCCCTGACTTCCTCGAAGCTTGACGAATGCGGTCCATCCTGGTTCATGTTATCTCTTAGAAAGATAGGCAAATCCATCCTTCACAATGGAAATACCCCGCTCCAGTTGTTCATCTGTTATAACGAGAGGCATAAGTGTCCGGATGACATTGTTGAAATTGCCGCATGCCAGAAGGATCAACCCATTCTCGGCACAGAATTTCGTTAATGCCTTGGCTTCATCCGCCGCGGGCGCCTTCGATTCCCTGTCTTTCACCAGCTCCATTGCCATCATGGGTCCCATTCCGCGAACATCGCCTATGAGTTCAAACTCCTTCTGCATATCCTCAAAGTGTTTCCGTATCTTTTTCCCCAGGTCCAGAGCCCTCTGGAGGAGGTTTTCCTCTTCAAAAATTTCCATCACGGCGAGACCTGCGCGACAGGCAACCGGATTAGCCCCGTATGTGCCGCCAACACCCATGGGATGGACAATATCCATTACCTCTTTCTTCCCCACCACTGCGCTCAGAGGCATCCCGGCGGCAAGACTTTTTGCGGTGGTCACCATGTCCGGTTCCACATTCCAGTGCTCCATGGCAAACATCTTACCCGTTCGACCCATTCCCGTTTGTATCTCGTCGGCAACAAAAATGATCCCGTTTTCATGACATATCTCGATCAGCCTGGGAAAGTATTCCGGTGGTGGCGTGGCAAAACCCCCCTCTCCCTGAATGGGCTCGACAATAAGGGCCGCTACAGTCTCCGGAGCGACATGACCGACAAAGAATTCTTTCAGATAATCGGCGCAGGCGATGCCACATCCCGGATATTTCAGCCCGAAGGAACAGCGGTAGCAGTACGCGAAAGGCATACGGTACACTTCCGAGGGAAAGGGGCCGAAACCGAATTTGTAAGGCTTTATCTTGCTCGTCAAGGCCATGGTCAGGAAGGTACGTCCATGATAGGCATTTTCAAAGGTAATGACGGCCTGTTTTTTGCTGTAATAACGGCAGATCTTTACGGCATTTTCGACCGCTTCCGCGCCGCTGTTCACGAAAAGGGTCTTCTTGGGAAAGGACCCCGGCGTCGCCGCACAGAGCTTTTCTGCCAGTTTCACAGGAGAGTCGTAGGGCATAACCATAAAGCATGTATGAGTAAATTTTTCTGCCTGGTCTTTGATGGCCGCCACAACTTTCGGATGGGAATGCCCCACATTCATCACTCCGATACCGCCCGCAAAGTCAATAAACTCGCGTCCATCTGCGTCATAGATCAAGGCGCCCTTGGCAGACTCCACGTAATATGGTGTGCCGCTGGCGTGACCGTCGGCAATAACCCTGGCACGCAATTCCTGTAATTGTTCACACTTAGAACTCATAATAGCCTCATTCATCCTATAATTACAAAGGTAAACCAGACTCTACCCCTGCTCTTTATCTTATAATGTACTTCAATAAGTGTGCCGGAAGATGTTCGATAATAACGACCATTATTACAACCAGTTATTTCCTCGCCTACAAACCGCCGCAGGCTGGCTGATACATACATGTATCACTTGACAGGAAAAAGTATTGATAATAAAGGATATATGTGTTGATACAGACATGTATCACATGAATGAGAGGCACATCAACTTTAATATTAGATAGTTAATACCTATTTCGATACATTATTGTATCGGGTATTTGAAAGCCCGTGTTTTTTTATCTTGCGCACCACCGTAGGCTGGCTTACTCCCAGGTATCTTGCCATCTCCCTCGTTGATTTGCATTGCGTCATGGTTTTTTCCAGGATATCTCTTTCCGTGGCATTAATTTCATCAGTCATATTTAACCCATATGCCCCTTTTTCATTCGGACCGGCCCATTTTTTCATTCCCCAATTAAGGGTCCGCCCTATAAATTGGTCCAGCTCATCCTTGTCACTCATAACGATGGCCCTTTTGAGGATATTTGTCAGTTCCCTCACATTTCCGGGAAATGGATGCGATTGAAGCATTTCAAACACGTCAGGTGAAATTCTTCTGTTTTGACCATATTTCTTGTTGTATTTATTCAAGAAATGACCGGCAAGTTCCAGGATGTCTTCGGGCCGCTCCCTCAACGGATGAATCCTGATTGTAAAGATGTTAAGTCGATAAAACAAATCCTTACGAAACCTTCCGGTTTTAACCTGCCTCTCCAGGTCACGGTTGGTAGCGGCAATGATCATACATTTTATCTTTTTGGATACTGTGCTTCCCAGGCGCATTATTTCATTGTCGTCCAGATATTTCAGGAGTTTTGCCTGAACCAAAAGCGGCAGATCGCCAATCTCATCTAAAAAAAGGGTCCCCTCATGAGCCAGTTCGAAAAGACCGGCCTTGCCCCGTTCGCTGGCGCCGGTAAATGCCCCCTTCTCATAACCGAACAGCTCCGCTTCCAGAAGAGTCTCCGGCAACGCGGCGCAATTAATCTGTATAAAAGGCCTTTTATCATACCGGCTATTTTTATGAATGAACTTGGCAAGAAGCCCTTTACCTGTTCCGGATTCTCCGAGAATCAAAATATTGGATGCGCCCAGCCGGGCGAGTTTAAGCGCAACCCCCAGCACCTGCTTCATCTCTTTACTTTCAGCTACAATTTCCTGGTTCTTCAGTTCAAGGAAACTCAGCTGGGCAATCTCATCTTTGAACTTTTCTGTTTCCATACGGGTCAGTTCTAATTGTTCCTTTAAGGCGTTTAACTGGGTCATATCACGCTCATTAACCACTACAAGAGAAATATTTCCTTCCTCATCGAAGGCAGGGGTGCCGGTAACGAGAAGATATTTTTTCACCCTCTTCATATATTGAACAATGCTCACCTGCCTTTTTGTCCGCAATACTTCCTCAGTCACTGACCTATCAAGGATGCCCTTTTCAACCATGTCAACCATCCGCTTCCCGACGACATCCTCCGCCTTGATGCCGTTAAGCTTTTCAGAGGCCTTATTAATCCTGATTATCTTACCTTTTTTATCGCAAACCCAGATTCCATCGGAAGAAGATTCAAAGATGGTACACAGTTGGTCATTCAGACTTTTATAGGATTCCAGATTCTTTGCGGAAAGCTCAAATTCTCTCATCCCCTGAAAGTTACATACTGCTCCCTCTATCCGCCCATTCTCCATGATTGGGGTAATATTGACAACCAGGCTTATATTTTTACCGAGGATGTGTTTCCCCAATTGAGGGTTCCCGGTCTCAAGGCACCGGATAACCAGAGGGCCGGTCATGGGGAGGATGTCGCAAATGTAAGAACCGATATTATTCCTGTTGTCAAACTCCGGAATTGTCAGGATATTTTCAGCCTGCTTGTTGACGGCTACGATATAACCGGAAGCATCGGTGGCAATTATGCCATTGCTGCAGGCATGAAAGATTCTCTCAGGGGAAAATCTAAGTTTTTCCGATTTTTTGGAAGTCTCTCCAGGCAGCAAAACAATTCTCCGACCATGGAATTACTTTATATTGAAGCTCCCCGCAATAAGTTGCGGGGAATCTCCGACTGTTAAGGAAAAAACTTATTTTT
>JAUVXT010000192.1 GCA_030603465.1 Deltaproteobacteria bacterium | reverse complement strand
GTCCAACGAAAAAAACAAGCAATCCCGTAAGTCCGAATTTGAAAGAGATAAGGACATAACCTAAACCGATGGTCATCCACCAGATGATCCAGTAGGGATTCGCCAGACTTGTCACCACTCCTGCGACTATCGGTCCTCCCCACGTTTTTTTGTTGCCAATCAGTTCCGTCTCAATATGTTTTATTTCTTTCAACATTTTAAATGACATCCAGAGCAAGACACCTCCACCCAGTATGCCTACCACACCCAGGAATTTTTCGTTTTTTATTAAGTCGGCAAACCCCAGGAATATAATTGCGATGAGCGCTACCTCTAATATTCCGTGACCTAATATGATCATCGGTCCCGCTATAAATCCCCTTTTCACGCTTTCGGACACAGTAACGGACAGTACCGGGCCAGGCACCATGGCTCCGGACAATGCTATAACAAAGGAAGATATCAATATTCCGGTTAAACTATCCAATCCAAAAAAACCTTGATGATATTGTAAAAAAAATATAACAGTATTTGTATACAAGGTCAACGAATTATACCTTTGGAGATTTTTATATCATTAAAGTGAGGAGAGAATATTATATGCGCAAGAAATTAAAGCTTTTAATCTTAATTTGCTCTGTCTTGATGACAATCGCGACGATCGGGTTTTTTGCTGTTTTTTATGAGGGTGAGAAGCCCACAATTAAATTACGCGAAGACATCACAATCATAGGACGAAACAGCACATTCAATATTTTGTTCAGTGACAAGAAGAGCGGCCTGAGAAGTGTTTCCGTCAAGATCTCACAGGATGGAGAAGAAAGAACGGTTGTTTCATCCGGTTTTACAGCGAAAGGACGTCATGATGAAACTATCGCTGTTGAGATTGATTACAAATCTTTAAACTTACACGACGGGAAAGCCACATTACAGATATCGGCCATAGATTATTCTCTCAGAAAAAACAGGACGATTGTCTCTATCGATTTACCGGTAGACATTACACCACCCCGGATATCCCTCTTAAATTCGTCAAACTATATAAATCCCGGTGGATCCTGTGTGACGACCTTTACCCTGTCCGAGGGAGTAAAAAAGTGCGGCGTGGAAGTTAATGACGACTTTTTTACCGCTTACCCCGTAAATCAGCCGGGTAGTTCCTATTACATAAGCTATTTTGCAGCCCCCCTTGATGCGAATGAGATCGATATGAAAATCAGCATTATGGCAGAGGATAGCGCGGGAAACACCTCCCTTAGAGCCATTCCCTTTCGCATAAGGAATAAAAAATTCCGTAAGGATAATATGCACATCGGAGACGATTTTTTAAGAAGGAAAATGCCGGAATTTAGTTATATTCATAAAAACTTAAAGGATGCTTCTCCCATTGAATCTTTCATCTATGTGAATGAAAAGGTAAGATCCGATAATATCGATGAAATAACTACGCTGTGCAAAGAAACAGCGGGCAGTCAACTATGGGAGGGAACCTTCCTGCGACTGAATAATTCTGCCACCATGGCACGCTTCGGAGATAAAAGAACTTATTATTACGGTGATAAAAATATCAGTAAAAGCACTCATCTGGGAGTAGATCTCGCATCCACAAAGAACGCCATTGTCGAAGCGTCAAACAGAGGGATTATCGCCTTTACAGGCGACCTGGGAATATTCGGGAACACGATAATTATCGATCATGGACTGGGATTATTCAGCTTTTATGCACATCTCAGCAATATCAAAGTTAATGAAGGTCAAACTGTAAATAAGGGAGTGTCTATCGGGCGTACCGGCTTTTCCGGTCTGGCAGGCGGAGATCATCTTCACTACGGTGTGATTGTGGGGCATAAATTTGTAAATCCACAGGAGTGGTGGGACCCGCACTGGATCAGAGACAATATAGAAATAAAGGTTAACATATCTTCCAGATAACCACTATTCTCTATCTATGTCCCTGTGGTTTATATTAACTTGGAATTCTTTTTCCGCAAAATATCTGTCGAGCTGATTGAGGATGACCACGGAGCGATGCCTCCCACCCGTACACCCCAAGGCTATATTGAGATATGCTTTACCCTCTTTTTCATAGAGCGGCGTTAAGAAGGAAATAAGTCTGTACAATTCACGCAAAAATTGATTTGTTTCATCCCACTTCAAGACATACTCTGCAACCTTTTTATCATTCCCGTCAAAATCCTTCAAATCTTTGACGAAATAAGGGTTTGGAAGGAACCTCACATCCATTACGATATCGGCATCATGAGGCAAACCATGTCTGTATCCGAAAGAGATAAGGTTGATTATAATCCTCTTGCCGTTAAGAGGGGTATGGTAACGCTTTTGAATAGTGTCTTTTAACTGGTGAATATTAAAGAGTGATGTGTCAATAATATCGCTTGCAACACCCTTTAGTGAAGCCAGTTTTTCCCTTTCCAGTTTGATGCTTTCAAGGATGGTTCTCTCCTCTGAAAGTGGATGGACTCTCCTAGTCACGCTAAACCTTTGCAAAAGTATCTCGTCACTGGCTTCGAGAAATAAAATTTTTATATTATATCCTTTTCTTTTAAGCTTAGAAATTATCTTTACATGCTTTTCAATAAAGGATCTCTCTCTCAGGTCCATTACGAGGGCTATCTTGTAAACCTCACTCGATGCGCCGGCACGTATCTCGAGGAATTTTTGCAGCAGGACAATAGGCAGGTTATCGACACAAAAAAAGCCGATATCTTCCATGGCTTTCAGAGCCGTACTCTTTCCTGAACCGGAAAGGCCGGTTATTATAATGACGTTGAGATTTTTCATATATTAACTTTTGAACCGAACAGCGAGCGCAGTCCCCGCTACTTGCGACCGGATAAAATGTTTTTCCTCAACAGTTCCACTATGCCGCATTGCGGCATTATAATTGGAAGTAACTTGTCATGTAGCATGGGGCCTCTGTGCCCCACAGATATGTTGCCCACAGAGCAACGCTGCAAAGATTTGCAGATTTAAGTTACTTAACAATCGGAACTCCCCCCCCCAACTTGTTGCGGGGAGCTTCAATTAGTCGCTATGTGGCAAATTGACACGATATCTCCAAAGAAAGCAAGATTCGGACAATAGAAGATCAGAAATTAAAGGAGTGTTCTGTCCTCTTCAACCATGCGATTATATATCTCTTCTCTGGAATCTGCTTCCATGAGATCTTTCCTGAATTTTTCATCCTTAAGCATTCGAGATATCTTTGCAAGCGCTTTAAGATGTTGACCTGCTGAGTTTTCCGGAGCCATCAGCAAAAAGAATATATGAACCGGTTTTCCGTCCAGTGATTCAAAATCGATACCACTTTTGCTTCTTCCGAAGGAAACTATCAGGTTTGTGAGCCCCGGCAACTTCCCATGTGGTATAGCAATACCTTCGCCTATACCGGTACTTCCCAGCTTTTCCCTTTCCAGCAAAACTTCCACCGTGGTCTCTCCATCGATACGTAAATCAGCCTTCAAAAAAACCTCTGACAGTTCCGTCAACACCTCTTTTTTCGTTTTTGATTTTAAATCTTTTATTATAAAATCGACCTTCGTCCACTCTGCTATATTCATATCTATATCACTCCAAGTTTCAACTACCCGCCTCTATCAGAGCATAGCTGCCATCGTCACGCCTATATATAAGATTCACTTCCTCTGAAGACGAATCCCTGTAAATTATAAATGTATTCTTTGACTCTTCTATCTCCAGCATTGCATCATCAACCGACATAGGTTTGAGCACAACCCTTCTCGTTTTTACAATTCTGGGTTGTCCTTCATCTTCATGCTCGTCTTCATAGGATGTTTCGGCTAAATCCATGTCCTCGCTTTTAGAGGTACTATCCTTGTGGTTTCTGATCTTTTCCTTATATTTTTTTATCTGACGTTCGATTTTATCCACAACCTTATCAATGGCAAGAGCCATCTCTTTGGCCTCTTCTTTTCCATTCAGTTTTATCCCCTTGGTCAATAATTTTATCTCAGCCACACTTCTGAACTTCTCTACGGAAAGAATTACTTGGGCATCTATCGGTTTATCTATATACTTTTGTATCTTTGCAAGTTTCTTATCTGCGTAATCCTTCAGCCAATCCTCTGCATCGGTATTACGAAATGTGAAAGAAATATTCATATTACATCTCCTCTTTTTTAAGTTGAATAAACACCTCTTAGCCTGCCTAAGACGCTTTTTATAATCCAGGCGATTTAAAGAATTCATGCGTTAACAACTTTATTACGAAAGAACCATTCTTCTCGTCTGCGACAAGATTCCGCTTTATATTTAATGCAAGCTAAAAATCAATAAAAGCATTTTTTCTCTTTGATGAAGGAAGAATCCGAAGCGTATCTCTGTATTTGGCCACAGTTCTTCTCGCAATGGATATGCCTGCATCCTTAAGTATATCTACAATTTGGCTGTCATTGAAAGGTTTACGTTTATCCTCTTCCCGAATGATCTTTTCTATCTTTTCCTTAACACTTTCAGATGCGATTAAATCGCCGTTTGTTCTATTTATACCGCTGCTAAAAAAGTATTTCAGCTCAAATATCCCTCTTGGCGTATGTATATATTTATTCGTTGTAACCCGGCTGATTGTCGATTCATGCATGCCTATATCTTCAGCAATATCCCTTAGCACCATTGGCTTCAAATAGTTGATCCCTTTATTGAAATATTTCTTTTGATGTTTCAATATACTTTCTGATACCCTGTAAATTGTCCTTTGCCTCTGCTGTATACTCTTTATCAGCCATGTGGCGGATTGCAGTTTATCCTTTATATACTCCCTGCACTTTTCTCCCTTTGAATTGTTGTCTATTTCACCCAGAATCTCTTTGTACAGGTTGCTCACCCTGAGCTTTGGCAGACCATCGTCATTCAGTACAATTCTGTATTCCTCATCTGTCTTGAATACGAATACATCAGGGATAACGTACTGTGGCCTTTCATCGCTATATATACGACCAGGCTTAGGGTCCAGTGTGTTGATCAGCTGCACGGCTTCCCTGACATCTTCAAGGGAAACCTTCTGTTTTTTCATAATATTTTCGTAGTTCTTCGTTTCAAGGTCTTTAAGGTGATCATTTATGATCCTTTCTGCAAGCGAATCAGAAGCTCCCAGAAAATTCAGTTGTATCAAAAGACACTCCTTCAGATCCCTCGCGGCAATGCCGGTAGGATCAAATTCCTGTATCTTTTTAATTACTTTC